>NZ_JAUPWM010000055.1:0-34706 GCF_032436795.1 Streptomyces sp. P9(2023) | reverse complement strand
GCCCAGCCCGTGCCGTCGCCCCGCGGCCACAGCCCAGGCCGTTGCTCTGGGACCTCAACCCACGCCGTCGCCCCGGACGTCGGCGAGCCCAGCCGGGGACCTCAACCCACGCCCTCGCCCCGGACGTCGGCGAGCCCAGCCCGTGCCGTCGCCCCGCGACCCAGCCCACGCAGTCGCCCGGCGACGCCAGCCCAACCTGCGCAGTCGCCCGGCGACGCCAGCCCAACCTGCGCAGTCGCCCCGGGACCTCAGCCCACGCTGCTGCCCCGCGGCCCGAGCCCAACCCAGGCCGTCGCCCCGGACGTCGGCGACCTCGTGGGCTCAGTCCAGGTCGTCGTACGCGTCGAGGAAGTCGAAGCCCGAGCCGCCGCCGACTCTCGCGGCGAAGTCCTCGCGGCGATGGCCCTCGGTGACGACCACCCAGACCGTCACCTCGCCGGACGCGCTGTCCCGTACACCCCAGTCCTGCGCCAGGGCGCTGATGATGTTCAGCCCGCGGCCGCCGCGTGCGGTGACCGAGGGCGTCGACGGAACGGGTCGGGTCGGACCACCGCCGTCCGTCACTTCGACCGTCAGGCCACCCGCCCGATCGACGCGCCACGCCGCACGGACGTCCCCGTCGCCCATGTCCGCCCGCCCCAGCGGCCTGCCGTGCCGGCAGGCGTTGCTGAGCAGCTCGGAAAGGATCAGTACCGCGTCGTCGACGACCGTTTCGGACATCCCGCTGCGGCTCAACTGCTCCCGCATGCGGTGTCTCGCCTCACCCACGCCCGCAGGGCCATGGGGTACGGCCATGCTCGACGACGTGGGCACCTCCTGTGCCACCACAAACGCCACCCCCGAGACCTCCTTTGCCCCACGCCACGGTGTGAATGCCCCAATGGCCTGGACCGGAAACCGCCCCATGAGCGTGTGGTGACGCACTCGTGACGATCGAGTACGGACCGAACGCGCCGGTGCACTCCCTGTAAGCCCTGAGGCGCGTGGGGCGAAGGAGGCGTGAGAGGGAGGGGAAAGGGAGGGGAGAGCGCCGGGACGGGTCAAAGGCGGCCCAACTGGGACAGCACCTGCTGCGGCCGGTTGGTGATGATCGCGTCGACGCCGAGCCGCTCGCAGAGTTCCACGTCCTCCGGTTCGTCCACCGTCCATACATGGACCTGGTGTCCGGCCTTCTGGAGCCGAAGGATCACGGCCGGGTGGTGGCGGACGATCCGGATCGACGGTCCGGCGATCCGCGCGCCCGCCGGCAGCCGGCCGTCGCGCAGCCGGGGGGTGACGAACTGCGAGAGCGAGACGGTCGGGAGGGTCGGCGCGGCGGCCGCGATCCGGTGCAGGGAGCGCGCCGAGAAGCTCATGACCCGTACGGGAGACTCCTCCGGGCTCGCCGGCTCCGCGAGGCCGAACCGCTTGAGCAGGTGCAGCAGCCGCTCCTCCACCTGGCCCGCCCAGCGCGTGGGGTGCTTGGTCTCGATGGCCAGCTCGATGCGGCGGCCGGCGTCGGAGACCAGCTCCAGGAGGCGTTCCAGGGTGAGTACGGAGGTGAGTTCGGGGTCTCTCCAGTCCGGGCTCTCGCGCGCCTCCTCACGCCCCTTCCAGGTGCCGAAGTCGAGGGCGGCGAGGTCGGTGAGCTCCAGGGCGGAGACGGCGCCGCGGCCGTTGGAGGTGCGGTCGACGCGCCGGTCGTGGACGCAGACGAGGTGGCCGTCGGCGGTGAGCCGGACATCGCATTCGAGGGCGTCGGCGCCGTACTCGATGGCCTTCACATAGGCGGCGAGCGTGTGCTCCGGGGCCTCCTCGGAGGCTCCTCGGTGGGCGACCACCTGGACGGGGGCGGGGTTCGTGTGCGGCCGGGGGTGCTGCCGTGCGTGGGTCACCGCGACATGGTGCCATTGGCGGGGTGGGCGTACCGGATCGCGTCCGTTCTGTCCGTAAATAAAGAATGGGGCGCGGATGCACAGCTCCGCCTTACAGTGGCCTGACGTCCTGTGGGAAATGCTGTCCGCAGCACCCTGGTGAGGGTGTCCACCCGCGCAGTGAACGAGGAGAGAGCCGTGAGCACCGAGAATGAGGGCACCGAGGTTCCGGCTGACCCGAGTGCCCCCTCCGCCCCTCCCGCCCCTCCCACACCCCCGACGCCTCCCGCGCCCGCCGCGCCTCCCGCTCCTGAGGTACCGCCTACCCCTACCCCGCACGCCGCGTCGGTGGACGGCTCCGAGCAGGCGGCGTCCACCGCGGGTGGCTGGCCGCCGCCTCCCCCGGCCGTGCCGGCCTGGGGCGCGCCCGTCCCGCCCGTCCCGGCGGCTCCGCGCAAGCGGACCGGCGGCCTGGTGGCGGCGGTTCTCGTGGCGGCCCTCGTGGCCGGCGGCGTGGGTGGCGGCATCGGCTACTGGGCGGCCGAGCGCGGCGACGACGGGATCAGCTCGACGACGGTCGCCGCGGGCGACTCCCCGGTGTCCTTCAAGCGGGACCCCGGCACGGTCGCCGCCGTGGCGAGCAAGGCTCTGCCGAGCGTCGTGACCATCCAGGCGAAGTCCGGTGGCACCGGTGGCCAGAGTGAGGGCGACGGCGGCACGGGCACCGGCTTCGTCTACGACAGGGAAGGCCACATCGTCACCAACAACCACGTGGTGGCGTCGGCGGCGGATGGCGGCACGCTCTCGGCGACCTTCTCGAACGGCAAGACGTACGACGCGGAGGTGGTGGGCCGCGCGGAGGGTTACGACGTGGCCGTCCTGAAGCTGAAGAAGGCCCCGGACGGGCTGGCTCCGCTGCCGCTCGGCGACTCCGAGAAGGTGGCGGTCGGGGACTCGACGATCGCGATCGGCGCGCCCTTCGGCCTGTCGAACACGGTGACGACGGGCATCATCAGCGCCAAGAACCGCCCGGTGGCCTCGGGTGACGGCTCCGGTGGCAAGAACTCGTACATGAGTGCCCTGCAGACGGACGCCTCGATCAACCCGGGCAACTCCGGTGGGCCGCTCCTCGACGCGAGCGGCGCGGTGATCGGCATCAACTCGGCGATCCAGTCGGCCGGCAGCGGCTTCGGCCAGACCCAGGCGGGTTCGATCGGCCTCGGTTTCGCCATCCCGGTCAACCAGGCCAAGAACGTGGCCGAGCAGCTGATCAAGACGGGCAAGCCGGTCTACCCGGTGATCGGCGCGACGGTGAACATGACCGACAAGGGCGCGGGCGCCACGATCGCCGACGCGGGCGCGGGCGGCACCCCTGCCGTCACCCCGGACGGCCCGGCGGCGAAGGCGGGCCTGAAGCCGGGCGACGTGATCACCGCCCTCGGCGACCGCCAGATCGACAGCGGCCCGACGCTGATCAGCGAGATCTGGACCCACAAGTCGGGCGACTCGATCAAGCTGACATACGAGCGCGACGGCAAGCCGGCCACGACCACGGTCACCCTCGGCGAACGCACGGGCGACAACTGACATTCGCCCCGGACCCGATCGGGATCCGGCGCGAGGGGGGAGGCGGGGCGGGGGCGGGAACCAACTCCGGCCCCCGCTCCGGCCGTCCTCCGCCCGGGCATCCCCGCCGCCTCCCCCAGCCGGTAGGCTGTAGCCCGCTCCGCAGCAGGTGGCTCGGGGCGTGGGTGGGTTGCCCGAGCGGCCTAAGGGAACGGTCTTGAAATCCGCGATCAGCTTCGCGGGCGGATCCGGGGCCGAGGACAGAGGCTTTCCGCAGCTGACAAAGCTGCACGTGAGAGGGGCTGCCGAGTAGATCGGCAGCCCCTTCGACGTGTCCGGCTGTCCCACCGTGTCCCACCCAGTCCCACTGTGGATCAGTGCGTGTGGTCAACCTGTGGTCAGCCGATTCTTGATCATTAACAGGGCCAGCCGGTGTGCTCGGTTCGGATTCGGCTGAGCCCCCGCTCGGGGGCTCAGCCGTACCTGCCTGTTGACCTACCCGGCTACGGAAGCTGCTTCTTCTCGGCGTAGTAGGCGTAGGCGTAACCGCCGTTCTCGGAACCGGTGAGGGCGGCCGAGAAGCCGAGAGAACCTGGCTTGGAGGTGTCGATGCTGCGCTGGAAGATGGAGCCATCGCACACCAGGGTCCCCGCGGCCGACGGCACGTCCTTGTCCGCGGCGGTGAACGTCAGCGCCACCGTGGCGCCACCCGTGCAGGTGAACGCGAACGACACGCTCAGCACGTCGTCCGGCGTGGCGGGATGCGTGTTGCCGAACTGCCGTTGCAGCCCGCCGGACCCGCCGCCGAGGGACTCCATGGCGACAATGCCCCTATCCAGCACAGACTTTGCGGCTTCGGCGGCGGCTGTGTCCGGAGCCGTCGGGGTCGACCCCATCCCGCTCGGGCTCTTCGAAGGCGATCCGGATTGCTCGCTCGGGCTGCACGCCCCTGCACCGAGCAGCGTCGTGACGGACAGGGCGACGAAGAGTCGCCGTATGGCCCTGCCAGCCGCACCTCTGACCCGCCTCATGAGTTCTGCCGTCCGATCGACATGTCGCCCTTCCGCGGAGCCAGAATGACGATGGTCTTCTTCTTGACATTGCAGGGCGGGGCGATCCAGGTCTTCACACCCGTGAGCTTCCAGCCGACCTGCCCGAGCACCGCACGGTACCCCTTCGAGGTGGTGTTCGTGTCGGTGACGGTCTGCGTTCCGGTCCACGTCCACGAGTTGCTGATCTTGGTGTCGACGCTGACCTTGGCCTTGGCCAGGATGGCTCCTGCCTCTGCCTCGGCGCTGGCGCCGATGTCCCAGGTGAAGGTGTGGCTGCCAGTCACGGCCCACGACACGGTCTGACGGGGCAGCAGCCATGTCGACTGCGGCTTGTTCTTGTCGGCTATGAAGTACGGCGATCCCTTGACGGTGTACGTCGGCCGACTGTTCACCTCCGGGCAGGCCGCCGCGCCCATGTCCCCCTTCCTTGCCTTGGGCTCTTCCCCTTCGAACGTGAAGGTGACCGTGTCGTCGACGCCGACGACACGTCCGTCGTTCAGAACGATTTCCGCGCCATCGGCCGGAATCGGCTCGTCCAGCGGAGCGGCGGCACTTGCGCCAGCTCCTGCGAGCAGGACGGCGCCGGCGGTTATGAGAGGCAGTGCGGTGCGCATCGCGATGCGGTTCATGTGTCCCCGTTTCATAGATGGGTTGAGACGGCTCCTGGTCAGGGAGCCGAGACCCGTCACCCTGAGCGATGTGAAGAAGAAAGCTCTGGGTGATCTGTGTGCGCCGTTCCTACCGCGCTGCGGTCGAGAGACGCAATCGCTAGGTGATGTAGATCACGCGCGGGAGTCGAATTGTGCATCACCAGTGGGGAGTTAGATCAGAGGAACCTCAAAACGTGGAGAGTGCGACGGATTTCCATGCCTTGGGAAACGACGGCTCTCCGTTGCCGTGTGTGATCAACGGCAAGCCTTTCAGGTGGCCTTGTATCCACGTGCCGAACGAAGCTCGAAGCGTACGAGGGCTACGTCGACAGTGTCCGCACCTGCATCTTCCCGGCGGTCCACCTCTACGAGTGCCGCGAAGGCCTGCGGGAGCGCGACAGGCGGGATCAGGAACTGCTGGCAGAAATGTCGGAGGCCGGCCGGACACGAGGCCGAGCCTTCGAGGGGATCATGCTCCTCGCCGGTGACGACGCGGTAGAGGCTGCCCACGAACTGAACGCCGTCGCCCTCCAGGTCGACTGGCAGGCCAACGGCAAGATCGAGGGGACGCTGGAGGAGTGGCGTGAGCGGAATCGTGCCGTGTTCCGGGCGATCAACGCGTTCCATGAGTCGGCTCGCGTCGACCTCGGCGTGGACGGCAGCGTCTCCGGCGAGAAGCACCCCGAGCGGGATCTCCTGCTGCCGTCCGCCCGAAGCGAGGAGGGTTCGCAGGCGTCCTGACTGGGGACCGGCGCCGCGGGGTGGGAGACTCATGGCGGACGGGCTCCATGGTCAGCCATCCGGCCCGTGGTCAACCTGTGGTCAGACTTACCTGCCGGACGCGGCCACCCGGTAGTCTGTAGCCCGCTCCGCAGCAGGTGAGGCGGGGCGTGGGTGGGTTGCCCGAGCGGCCTAAGGGAACGGTCTTGAAAACCGTCGTGGCAGCGATGTCACCGTGGGTTCAAATCCCACACCCACCGCGCGGTGGAACGGCCTCCGACCTGGGCTTCAGGTGGGGGGCCGTTTTTGTGTCCGGAGCTGGAGCGGGCCGTGCGGGTCGGTGGGCGGGGTGGTCAGGCGGGCTGCGGAGAGGATCGTCGTTCGGGCCTCGTGTTCGGTCAGGCCCGTGTGGACGGCCGCCGCGGTGAGGGCTTCGGCGAGGGAGTCGCCCAGGCCGTTCTCGTACGCGCGGCAGGCCGCCCAGAAGAGGCGCGTGTTGCGTTGGCCCTCGTGGGCGGTGCGGACGAACTGGACCAGGCCGCGGCCGTCCGCCCGGCCGTTGGCCGCGTGGGGGCGGGCGGGTGGTGCGGGGGGCGCGATCAGGGTGAGCAGGGTGCGGGGGCAGGGGGCCGGGTCCAGGTGCTCGCTGCCCGGAGCGAGGCGGTACGCGCCCCTGGCCGTCACCGAGCCCGGTCCCACCAGGTAGCCGCCGGCGCCCCGGATGTCGATGCCGGGGGCGAGGCGGCTCGCCGAGTTCGGGACGGCGACGTCCGGCGGGCCGGTCAGCCACAGGTGGCGGCCGCCGGACGGGGTGAGCACGGTGACCGTGGGCGGCAGCGTGAAGAGGTGTTCGAGCGCCAGGTGGCGCAGTTCGGCCGTGACGTCCGTGGGCGCGCCCCCGTGCTTGACGTCCAGGTCGACGCCGATCAGGTGGTGCGGTGAGCGCCCGCAGGCGATGCCGTAACCGGTGGCCCAGGGCGCGGCGGCGAACAGCGCCCGTACGGCCGCGAGGTCGGTCGTCGCGTCGTGCACGCCGTGCCCGGGGCGGCCGCACTCCCCGTGGCAGGCGACCGGGTGGGGGTCGCTGCGGTGCGGGGAGGGCAGGGCGGGGAGCTTGGTGGCGGACAGGGGTATGACGGGGAGCCCGCGCTCTGCCGCGGACAGCGCGTGGGCGAGGGCCAGGGTGGCGGAGCGCCGGTCGGAGATGGCCATGCCCTTAGTTTCGTACATGTGTTCGAAGAAAGGAAGGGGGCGGGGTGATGGGGAGGATTGGCTGAAAATCTGCCGGAACGCTTCCCCCCTTGCGGTGGCGCGGCTCCGGCGGCGCGGAATCGCCTCCGCCGAGGTGGGCGGGCCCTTGGGGGCGTGAAGGTGGTTTATCGACTTGTCCTCACGCTTGAGGGGGAATCGGCCGCTGAGGGGTGGTTCGCCGGGGATTGTGTGGGCAACTCTGGAGTCGCGACGTCGAGCACAACGACCGAGGCGGTCGGCCAACTGCCTTGGAAACAGCCGTAGTTCAGTGCATCTGCACTTCATAGCTTCAGCTCACGGAGGAAAAGACATGGCAAGCATCCGTACCGCCCGCGTTATCGCCGCTGCCGCCGCGCTGCCCCTGGCCGCCGCCCTCTTCACCGGCGTTGCGCAGGCCGACAACGGCGGCTTCGCGGACAACGGATCGAACACGAGCGTCGCCTCCATCATCGGCAGCGGCGTGGGTGGCGACAACTTCGGCAACTCGACCACCACGCAGCAGGTGGCGACCGGCTCCGGTGCCTCCAACCAGAACAACACCGCCAGCGTGAACGGCTCCGCCTTCACCGAGATCGACCAGTCGAACGCGACGGTCAACTTCTACCCCTGGTGGTTCTAGCCTCCAGCTGGGGCAGGTCCGGCCCGACGGGGGATGGCCGCGGGGGAACGACCGCGGGGGAATGACCGCAAGGGGATGACCGCGGGGTGAACGGCGGCCTGTGTGGCGGTGCTTCGGCGCCGGCGCGCAGGCCGCTTCCGTGTGTTCGGGGCGGCGGGTGTGGCGCGTGCGCCAGGTGCCAGGTGCCAGGTGCCAGGTGCCAGGTGCGCCAGGTGCCAGGTGCGGCTGGGCGGCGTGATCGTCCGTCCGTGACCTTGACACGCTCCCCGTTTCTGACGGACAGTCAGAAATCTCAGTCGTACCCCCGGGAGGCCGTCGCCGTGCACCTCGCCCCGACCGAGCGGCAGCTACGGCTGCGCGCCGAACTCCGCGCGTACTTCCGTGACGTCATGCCCGGCGGACCCCCACCCCCCGCCGACACCGCCGCGCAGCGCGCGCTGCTCCGCCGGATCGGCGGCGACGGCATGCTCGGGCTCGGCTGGCCGCGGGAGTACGGAGGCCAGGGCCGCGGCCCCGACGAGCAGTTCGTCTTCTTCGACGAGGCCTACCGGGCCGGCGCCCCCGTCTCCATGGTCACGCTCAACACCGTCGGCCCGACCCTGATGAAGTACGGGACCGAGGAGCAGAAGGCGTACTTCCTGCCCCGGATCCTGCGCGGCGAGACCGTCTTCGCCATCGGCTACAGCGAGCCGGAGGCGGGCACCGACCTCGCCTCGCTCCGTACGAAGGCGGTACGGGACGGGGACTCCTGGCTGATCGACGGGCAGAAGATATTCACCTCGAACGCCCAGAACGCCGACTGGATCTGGCTCGCCTGCCGCACCGACCCCGAGGCCCGGCAGCACCGGGGCATCTCCATCGTCCTGGTGCCGACCGACGCCCCCGGGTTCTCGTGGACGCCGATCGAGACGGTCGGCGGGCTGACGACCACGGCGACCTACTACGACTCCGTCCGCGTCCCCGCCGGGAACCTGGTCGGCGAGGAGAACGGCGGCTGGGGGCTGATCACCAACCAGCTCAACCACGAGCGGGTCGCCCTCGCCGCGATCGGCATGCAGGCCGAGGACTTCTACGCGGCTGCGCTCCACCGGGCCCGTACCCCCGATCCGGTGACGGGGCGGCGCCGGATCGACGAGCCGTGGATACGGATCCGGGCCGCCGAGGCACAGGCCCGGCTCGCGGCGACCCGCCTGCTCAACTGGCGACTGGTGGGGGATGTGGGGGCGGGACGACTGGCCCCTGGGGACGCGAGCGGCGTGAAGTTCGCCGGGACGGAATCGGCGGTGGAGGTCTACCGGATCTGTCAGGAGATCGCGGGCGGAGCGGCCCTCGTGCGGGCGGGGTCGCCGGGCGAGTTCGAGGGCGGTGAGCTGGAGCGGATGAACCGCGCCGCGCAGATCAACACGTTCGGGGGCGGGGTGAGCGAGGTGCAGCGCGAGATCGTCGCGACGATGCGGCTCGGCATGAAGGGGAGGGGCCGGCGATGAGGGGCAGCGAGAGCGGGCCCGGCGCCCAGGGCGAGCCGGACGCCCAGGGCATGCACGGCAGTGAGAGCGGCGGGGACCTCGACCACGATCTGTACGAGCGGCTGCGCGCGTACGAAGGGCAGGCCGCCGCCACCGGGGGCGCCGGCAAGGACCTCGTCAACGAGCCCATGATCAGGCACTGGTGCGAGGCCATGGGGGACACGGACCCGGCGTACAGCGGGCCGGACGCCGTCGCGCCGCCGACCATGCTCCAGGCCTGGACGATGGGCGGCCTCTCCGGCCACACCGACCGCTCCGGGGCGTACGACGAGCTGCTCACGCTCCTCGACGAGGCGGGATGCACCTCCGTCGTCGCCACCGACTGCGAGCAGGAGTATCTGCGGCCGCTGCGGCCGGGCGACGCGATCACCTTCGACGCGGTGATCGAATCGGTGTCGGAGCGCAAGACGACCAAGCTGGGGACGGGCCACTTCGTCACGACCCGGATGGACGTCCACGCGGGCGGCGAGCTCGCGGGCACCCACCGCTTCCGGATCCTCAAGTACGCCCCGGGTGCCCAGAAACCGAAACCGAAGGCGAAACCGGAGGCGAAACCGGATCCCGAGCCCAAGCGGCCCCGGCCCGTCATCAACCGGGACAACGCCGGGTTCTGGGAGGCCGTGGCCGCGCACCGGCTGCTCGTCCAGCGCTGCGCCTCCTGCGCGACCCTCCGCTTCCCGTGGCTGCCCGGGTGCAACGCGTGCGGATCGCAGGAGTGGGACACCGTCGAGGCGAGCGGCGCCGGGACCGTCTACTCGTACGTCGTCATGCACCACCCGCCCTTCCCCGCCTTCGACCCGCCCTACGCGGTCGGGCTGATCGAACTGTCCGAGGGCGTACGGATGATCAGCAACGTGGTCGGGGTGCCGTACGACAAGGTCCGGATCGGGATGCCGGTCCGGTTGGAGTTCCTCCGGGTGGACGAGGAGCTGGAGCTGCCCGTGTTCCGGGCGCAGGACGGCGGCGAGGGCTGACATGGACTTCACACCCACGGAGGAGCAGGCCGCGGCCCAGGAGCTGGCGGCACGGATCTTCGGCGACCTCGCCACGCACGAGCGGCTCGCGGCGGCCGGTACGGGTACGGACGCCGAACTGTGGAAGGCCCTGTGCGGGGCCGGGCTGCCGGCCGCGGTCGAGGAGATCGGGCTGCTCGGCCTGGTGCTGCTGGCCGAGGAGCAGGGGCGTACGACGGCGCAGGTGCCGTTCGCGGTGAGCAGTGTCTTCGGGCTCCTCGCCGTGGCCCGGCACGGCACGGCGGAGCAGCGGGAGCGGCTGCTGCCGGGCTTCCGGGACGGTACGGCGGTGGCGACCGGCGCCTTCCCGCCCACCGGGCACCTACGGGCCGGGGCGGACGGCCTGCTCACCGGGGTGGTGGAGTGGGTGCCCTGGCTCAGGGACGCCACCCACGTCCTCGTACCGGTAGGCGGCGACCAGGAGGCCGCGCTCCGGCTGGTCCCGGTGGCGGAGGCCTCGGTCGTGCCCGTCGAGCTCACCGCGCCCTGGGCGGCCGGCCGGCTCGTCCTCGACGGCGCGCGCGGGGAGCGGATCGGGGAGACGGGCAGCGGTGCGGGCGCGGACGTCCTGGCCATGGCCCGGATCGTGTGCGCGGGGCTCCAGGCCGGGGTCTGCGCCGGTTCGCTGGCCCGGGCCGTGGCGTACACCTCGGTACGGGAACAGTTCGGGCGCTCCCTCTCCACCCACCAGGCCGTCCAACTCCGGGCCGCCGACGCCCACATGGACACCGAGGCGATCCGGGTGACCGCCTACGAGGCCGCCTGGCGCCACGACCAGGGACTGCCGGCCGCCGAGCACGCGCTGACCGCCGCCTGGTGGGCGTCGGAGGCGGGCAAGCGGGTCGTGCACGCGGGCCAGCATCTGCACGGCGGCATGGGAGCCGACCTGGAGCACCCCGTCCACCGGCACTTCCTCTGGGGCCGCCAGCTCGACGCGTACCTCGGCAGCGGCACCGAACTCCTCGCCGAACTGGGCGACCTGCTCGCGAACGGAGAGCCCGCGTGAAAGCTGTCTCCGCACGGCTGAAGGCCGGGTACGAGCCCGCGTACGCCGCCGGCTACGAGCCCGCGTACGCCGCCGGGTACGAGCTGGCGCCCCTGACCGTCCCCATCACCCGCACCCTGATCGTCGCCGGAGCCGTCGCCTCCCGGGACTACCAGGACGTGCACCACGACACCGAGCTGGCCAGGGCCAAGGGCTCCCCCGACATCTTCATGAACATCCTGACGACCAACGGACTCGTCGGCCGGTACATCACCGACCGGCTGGGTCCGGGGGCCGTGCTGCGCAAGGTGGCGATCCGGCTCGGCGCGCCCAACTACCCCGGAGACACGATGACGTTGACGGGCACGGTCACCGAGGTCGACGGCGCGACGGTCCGGGTGCGGGTGATCGGCGCCAACGGGCTCGGTCACCACGTGACGGGCACGGTGACCGTCACCCTGCCGGACCGGAAGGAGAGCGCGGCATGAGCATCCGGAGGGCCGACCGGCTCGGGGGGCGGGCCGCCGTCGCCGGGATCGGGGCGACCGAGTTCTCCAAGGACTCGGGCCGCAGCGAGCTCAAGCTGGCCGTGGAGGCGGTGGGGGCGGCGCTCGACGACGCCGGGCTGACCCCGGGCGACGTCGACGGCATGGTCACGTTCACCATGGACACCAACCCCGAGATCACCGTCGCCCAGGCGGCCGGCATCGGCGAGCTGTCCTTCTTCTCCCGGATCCACTACGGGGGCGGCGCCGCCTGCGCGACCGTCCAGCAGGCCGCCCTCGCCGTGGCGGCCGGGGTCGCCGAAGTCGTGGTCTGCTACCGGGCGTTCAACGAACGCTCGGGGCGCCGCTTCGGCTCGGGGGTCCAGCAGCGCGAGCCCTCCGCCGAGGGCGCCGCGCTGGGCTGGCAGCTCCCCTACGGGCTGCTCACGCCCGCCTCCTGGGTTGCCATGATCGCCCAGCGGTACCTCCACACGTACGGGTTGACCCCCGACGCCTTCGGTCATGTCGCCGTCACCGACCGCCGCTGGGCGGCCACCAACCCCGCCGCGTACTTCCACGGGAAACCGATCACGCTCGCCGACCACGCCGCCTCGCGCTGGATCGTCGAACCGCTCCGGCTCCTCGACTGCTGCCAGGAGACCGACGGCGGCCAGGCGATCGTCGTCACCTCCGTCGAGCGCGCCCGCGACCTGCGCCACCCGCCGGCGGTGATCGTCGCCGCCGCGCAGGGCGCCGGGCGGGCCCAGGAGGCGATGACCAGCTTCTACCGCGACGACCTGACCGGCCTGCCCGAGATGGGCGTGGTGGCCAGGCAGCTGTGGCAGACCTCGGGCCTCGCGCCCGGCGACATCGACGTGGGCATCCTCTACGACCACTTCACCCCGTTCGTCCTCATGCAGCTGGAGGAGTTCGGGTTCTGCGGGCCGGGCGAGGCGGCCGACCTCGTCGCGGCGGACGCGCTGCCGCTGAACACCCACGGGGGCCAGCTGGGGGAGGCGTACCTGCACGGGATGAACGGGATCGCGGAGGCGGTCCGGCAGGTACGGGGCACGTCCGTGAACCAGATACCCGGCGCGGCCAGGACCCTGGTCACGGCGGGCACGGGGGTCCCGACGTCGGGCCTGATCCTGGCGGCGGACGGCTGAGGGGTCGACGGGGTCGCCCCCGGCGCCGGATCCCTCCGCCCCCCGACCCTGACCCGGGTGTCGGCCGCCCTCCACCTTCAGGAGGTCCAGCTGTCCCCACCCCTACAACCTGAGGGGGAGTGCGGTTCGGGACCTGGGGGCGATCCGCCTACCGCGTACCCGCTCCTAGCGTGGAGGCATGACTCCGCCACCGTCCGGCCCCGTCTGCGTCGGCGCCTCCACGGCCGCCGCCGGGTACCCGTCGTTCTCGTCCTACGTACGGGCTCGCGGGCCCGTGCTGCTGCGTACCGCACGCTCGCTGACCGCGAACCCGTCGGACGCCGAGGACCTGCTGCAGACCGCGCTGACCAAGACCTTCGTCGCCTGGGAGCGGATCGAGGACCACCGCGCCCTGGACGGTTACGTCAGGCGCGCGCTGGTCAACACCCGTACGTCCCAGTGGCGCAAGCGCAAGGTCGACGAGTTCGCGTGCGAGGAGCTGCCGGAACCGGCCGGGCTGCCCGAGCCGGACCCGGCCGAGCGGCAGGTGCTGCACGACGCCATGTGGCGCGCGGTGATGAAGCTCCCCGACCGCCAGCGGGCGATGGTCGTCCTGCGGTACTACGAGGACCTCAGCGAGGCGCAGACGGCCGAGGTGCTCGGTGTCTCGATCGGCACGGTCAAGAGCGCGGTCTCGCGGGCGCTCGGCAAACTCCGCGAAGACCCGGAACTGTCCCCGGTCCGCTGACCCATGGCCCCCTGACCCATGGCCCCCTGACCCCCGACGGCCACCTCTGCCAGCGATCACTGGCAATTTCCGTACTCCCGGGTAGTGACATACCGCGCGGTACGTGCGCAGAATCTCCACACCCCTTTCTGCCACGTAGCGCCCACCGGGAGGACGCCGTGCTGAGCACCATGCAGGACGTACAGCTGACTGTGAGCCGCATCCTGAATCACGGGATGACGATCCACGGGAAGTCCGTCATCACCACCTGGACCGGGGAGCCTGAGCCGCACCGCCAGACCTTCGCGGAGACGGGCGCCCGCGCGACCCAGCTGGCGAACGCCCTGCGCGACGAACTCGGTGTCACCGGCGACCAGCGGGTCGCGACCCTCATGTGGAACAACGGCCAGCATGTCGAGGCGTACTTCGCGATCCCCTCCATGGGCGCCGTCCTCCACACCCTCAACCTGCGGCTTCCCCCCGAGCAACTGGTCTTCATCGTCAACCACGCCGCCGACCGCGTGGTCCTCGTCAACGGTTCGCTGCTGCCGCTGCTCGCCCCGCTCCTCCCCCACCTGCCGACCATCGAGCACATCGTGGTCGCGGGCCCCGGAGACCGTTCCGTACTGGACGGCGTGACGCCGCGCGTGCACGACTACGAGGAGCTGATCGCCGGCCGCCCGACCACCTTCGACTGGCCCGAGCTGGACGAGCGTGCGGCCGCCGCCATGTGCTACACCTCCGGCACCACCGGCGACCCCAAGGGTGTCGTCTACTCCCACCGCTCGATCTATCTGCACTCCATGCAGGTCAACATGGCCGAGTCGATGGGGCTGACGGACCGCGACACGACCCTGGTCGTCGTCCCGCAGTTCCACGTGAACGCCTGGGGCCTGCCGCACGCCACCTTCATGACCGGCATCAACATGCTCATGCCGGACCGGTTCCTCCAGCCCGCCCCGCTCGCCGACATGATCGAGCGCGAGAAGCCGAGCCACGCCGCAGCCGTCCCCACCATCTGGCAGGGCCTGCTCGCCGAGGTCACCGCGAACCCCCGCGACCTCTCCTCCATGCGCCAGGTCACCATCGGCGGCGCTGCCTGCCCGCCCTCCCTCATGGAGGCGTACGACCGGCTCGGCGTCCGCCTCTGCCACGCCTGGGGCATGACGGAGACCTCCCCGCTCGGCACCATGGCCCACCCGCCGGCCGGTCTGAGCGCCGAGGAGGAGTGGCCGTACCGCGTCACCCAGGGCCGTTTCCCGGCCGGCGTCGAAGGCCGTCTCGTCGGCCCCGCGGGCGAACGGCTGCCCTGGGACGGCGAGTCGGCCGGTGAGCTGGAGGTCCGCGGCACCTGGATCGCGGGCGCGTACTTCGGCGGGATCGACGGCGAGCCGGACCGCCCGGCCGACAAATTCAGCGAGGACGGCTGGCTGAAGACCGGCGACGTCGGCGTGA
This sequence comes from Streptomyces sp. P9(2023), assembly GCF_032436795.1. Taxonomy (NCBI): domain Bacteria; kingdom Bacillati; phylum Actinomycetota; class Actinomycetes; order Kitasatosporales; family Streptomycetaceae; genus Streptomyces; species Streptomyces sp. P9(2023). The sequence continues at coordinate 19,659 of NZ_JAUPWM010000055.1, read as the reverse complement.
TCAGCCCGGACGGCTACCTCACCCTCACCGACCGCGCCAAGGACGTCATCAAGTCCGGCGGCGAGTGGATCTCGTCGGTCGAGCTGGAGAACGCGATCATGGCCCACCCGGAGGTCGCCGAGGCCGCCGTCGTCGCCGTACCGGACGAGAAGTGGGGCGAGCGGCCGCTCGCGACCGTCGTTCTCAAGGAGGGTGCGACGGCCGACTACGAGACGCTGAAGACGTTCCTCGCCGAGTCGATCGCCAAGTGGCAGCTGCCCGAGCGCTGGGCGATCGTGCCGGCGGTGCCGAAGACGAGCGTCGGCAAGTTCGACAAGAAGGTGATCCGCAGGCAGTACGCGGAGGGCGAGCTGGAGGTGACGGAGCTCTAAGAGCTCCTGGAGCTTCCAGGAGTTCTCGGCCGTACTCGGCACCAACCGGCCCTACGGGGCTAGTTGGTGCCGATCTTCGCGAGCAGGTCGACGATGCGCGCCTGGACCTCGTTGCTCGTCGACCGTTCCGCCAGGAAGAGGACCGTCTCGCCCGACGAGAGCGTCGGCAGCTCCTCCTCGTCGAGTCCGGCGGAGGTGTAGACGACGAGCGGGGTGCGGTTCAGCTGCCCGTTCGCGCGCAGCCAGTCGATGATCCCGGCCCGGCGGCGGCGCACCTGCATCAGGTCCATCACCACCAGGTTCGGCCGGATCTGGGTGGCCAGCGCGACCGCGTCGGTGTCCGCCGCCGCCCGCGCCACCTGCATCCCACGCCGCTCCAGGGTCGCGGCGAGCGCCTGCGCGATGTCCTCGTTCTCCTCGATGAGCAGCACCCGCGACGGGTGCTGCTCGCTGTCGCGCGGCGCCAGCGCCTTCAGGAGTACGGCCGGATCGGCACCGTACGCCGCCTCCCGGGTCGCCTGCCCGAGCCCCGCCGCGAGCAGTACGGGTACCTCGGCGGCGACGGCGGCCTGGCGGAGCGACTGGAGCGCGGTACGGGTGATGGGCCCGGTCAGCGGGTCGACGAAGAGCGCGGCCGGGAAGGCGGCGATCTGGGCGTCGACCTCCTCGCGGGAGTGGACGATCACCGGACGGTAGCCGCGGTCGCTCAGCGCCTGCTGGGTCGCGACGTCCGGCGCGGGCCAGACGAGCAGCCGGCGCGGGTTGTCCAGCGGCTCCGGGGGCAGCTCGTCGTCGACGGGGCGCGGCGGCGGCTGGTTGGCGACCTCGACCGCGCCGCCCGGACCGTCGAGCGGCTCGGGCCCTTCGGCGGAGCCCTCGGCGGGCGCTCCTATCGCGTAGGCGCGCCCTTCGGGGGCCGGCTGGGCGAGCTTGGGCTGCGGGTGGGGCTTGGCGGGGGGCTCTGGCGTGGGCGCCGTGGGTGGTGCGGCGGGGTTCTCGGCCGCGGGGGCCGCGAGGGCCGGGCGGTCGCCCTCGGGCGGGGTGGCGAGCTTACGACGGCGGCCGGAACCGTTGGTCGTGTTGTTCGAGGCGTTCGCCTGACCGGCCTGACCGGCCTGACCGGCCTGCTGGGCGAAGGGCACGCCCTGTCCGAGCGTCCGGACGCTGAACGCCCGCCCGCCCAGCGACCCGTCCTTCGGCGCGGGTGCCCTGGGTGCCGGAGGTGCTGATGGTGCTGCGGGTGCTGAGGGTGCTGAGGGTGCGGGGATTTCCGGCGGCAGCGGTACGGATCCGGTGCCGGAACGGGTCTCCTGCGGTGCGTGCGGTGCGCGCGGTGCCTGCGGTGCGGCGGGCGCGGCCGGGTTGCGGCGGCGGCCGGTCGGCTCGGGGAGCGGGTGCGGCTGCGGAGGCGTGTGGTCGGCGTCCGGAACGGACCGTACGGCGTCGTGCCGCCCCTCGTCGTCCACGGACATGCGCGCCGGCATCGGCGCCGGCATGGGCATCGGCGTCGCCATCGGCATGGGCGCCGGGGGCTCCGGGGTGCGGTCCGCGTCGGCCGGGGGGAGGGCGAACGGCGTACGCGGCCCGGACTCGGCGGCGACGTTCCGTTCCTGCGCCGCCAGCGCGCGGCGGGCCCGGCGACCCGGGGACTGCGGCGCGGCCGAGTCCTCGTCGCCCGACGCGGCGGGCAGCGCCCGGGCGAGCGCGGGAGCCTCGGCGGGGGCGCCCTGGGCGGGTACGAGTACGCCCTGCGGAGGCACGGTGCTGCCGAGCGCGGCACGGCCCTGAGCGCCCTCGGCGGCGGTCACCACGGCACCCTCGGCGGGCCGCCCACGCCGCCGCCCGGTCGGCTCGACGGCCCCGGGCGTACCCGGCGTAGCGGGGGTGGCAGGGCCTGCGTTCTGGGCCGGGATCAGTTCCGCCTGGCCAGTGGCGGCCTCCTCCGTACGCCCACGGCGCCGCCCGGTCGGCTCGACGGCACCGGCACCCGTACCGCCGGAATCGCCGCTCACCGCGCTGTCCAGGAACGCGTCCGTGGAGGCCCGTCGGGCGCGTCGGCGTCCGCCGCCGTTGGTGTCCGAGGCCTGCGCGGGCAGCGCGAGCGCCGATCCGCCGGAAGCCCCGGCCGCCGGCTCGGGCGGTGCCGGCGGCGGCGTGACCGTGCCCTTCCCCGCGCCGAGCGGGAGCTCCAGGACGTACGCGCTGCCGCTCATCCCCGGCACCTCGTGCGTCTGCACGACACCGCCGTGCGCGCTCACGATGCCGCGCACGATGGGCTGGTGCACCGGGTCGCCGCCGGCGTACGGCCCGCGGACCTCGATGCGTACGACGTCACCGCGCTGCGCGGCGGCCACCACGATCGTCGAGTCGGCGTACCCGGCGCCGCCCGGCACGACCCGGGCCTTGCCGGTCGAGTCGACCCCTGCCACGTCCGCGACGAGGTGCGCGAGCGCGGTCGCGATCCGCCCCGCGTCCACCTCGGCCTCGATCGGCGGGGCGTGTACGGCGAACTGCGCCCGGCCGGGCCCGATGAGCTCCACGGCCCCGTCCACGCCCGCCGTGACGACCCCGTCGAGCAGGACGACGGCCTTGGCGAGCGTCTCCGTACCCGAGTCCAGCCGCTGGTAGCCGAGGACGTTGTCGACGAGGGTGGTCATCCGGGCGTAGCCGGCGGCCAGGTGGTGCAGGAGCTGGTTGGCCTCGGGCCACAGCTGCCCGGCGTCGTCGGCGGCGAGGGAGGAGAGTTCGGTACGCAGTTCCTCCAGCGGTCCGCGCAGCGACTCGCCGAGGACGGCAGTCAGCTGCTCGTGCCGGCCGGCGAGGGACGCGTACCGCTCGGTGTCCCGCCGCGCCCGCTCCTCGTGGTTCTTCTCCAGCTCGGCGAGTTCGGCGGCGTGCTTCTCGGTGAGCGCGGCGAGCTCGGAGGCGTGCTCCTCGGTCTGCTGCTCGTACGGCCGACGGTCGGTGAACGTCATCACGGCGCCGACGAGCTGGTCCCCGTCCCGTACCGGCGCGGTGGTGAGGTCTACCGGCACCTTGGAACCGTTCTTCGCCCACAGCACCTGGCCGCGGACCCGGTGCTTGCGCCCGGACTTGAGGGTGTCGGCGAGCGGCGAGCCCTCGTACGGGAACGGTTCGCCGTCCGCCCGCGAGTGCAGGATCAGCGGGTGCAGCTCCTTGCCGCCGAGATCACTGGCGCGGAAGCCGAGGATCTGCGCGGCGGCGGGGTTGACGAGGACGACCCGACCGTCGGTGTCCGTGCCGACGACGCCCTCGGCGGCGGCGCGCAGGATCATCTCGGTCTGGCGCTGCGAGCGGGCGAGTTCGGCCTCGGTGTCGAGCGTGCCGGTGAGGTCGCGGACGACGAGCATGAGCAGCTCGTCGCCGGTGTAGGAGGTGTACGAGTCGTAGGCCTCGCGGCCGTCCTCCAGGCTGGCGCTGGTCACCTCGACGGCGAACTCGCTGCCGTCGGTGCGGCGGGCGATCATCCGGGTGGGCTTGGTGCGGCCCTGCTCGTCGGTGCCCTCGGGGCGGCGCATGGAGCCGGGGATCAGCCGCGAGTCGAAGCCGGGGAGCAGATCGAGCAGCCCGCGCCCGACGAGCGCGGTGCCGGGGGTCTCGAACATGCCGAGGGCGATGGTGTTGGCGTTGACGACCGTGCCGTTGCAGTTGACGAGCACGAGGCCGTCGGGGAGGGCGTCAAGTATGGCTGCGAGGCGAGCAGCGCCTCGGGATGGCCTGCTGCTCACGACGACGGTTCCTCCCTGACCCACTGCATTGCCTTGCTGTATTGCCTTGCCCGGCTGGCCGGCCCCATCTTGCCCGGCTGGCCGCGGCCTGTCACTGAGGGGAGTCTAAAGGCAGGTCCGGCGGTCGCGGAGGGAGGTCGCGTGCCGGGGGCAACATCCCGACGGCATCCTCACGTCATCCCCGCACGTGGGAGAGGCGAGGGAGCAGGGGTTCGAGGTTCTCCCACCGCTCGATCTCGCAGCCGTTGGCGCGGGAGAAGCGGGCGTCGACGGTACGTCCCCGCCACTCGCCGGTGATGTGCGCGACGGCGTCTCCGCCGTGCTGGAGGGAGCAGATCCGGTCCTTGCCGACGGGCGCGAACGGGTCGTTCCTGGCCTTGGCGTGATCGGCGAGCCGTCTGCATGCCCCGTCGGCGGCGGGATGGTCCCCACCGGCCTTGTCCCCGCACTCCAGCTTGAACGTTCCGTCGGCGCTGCGGTGGCCGGTCTTGGAGATGGTCACGGTGAGCGCGTCGGGGCTGGGCGCGGAGAGGAGGGGGAGGGGCGGAAGGGGCCCGAGCGCGCCGCCGCCGAGGCCGGCGGCGGAGGCGAGCAGGGAGGCGAGGACGAGAGGTCGCAGCACGGGAACTCCAGGGGGGCGGGGACGTGGGCAGGGGGAACCTTCTGCCGTCTCACGTCTAACGCTCCGTACTGCCGTTCGTTGCGCAAGCGGGGTGCGCCGAGGGGCTTTGCTCTCCGCCCCGGAGGCCTAGTACGGTGAGAAGCGATTGGTGACACCAGGCGCGCCTGTGTCATCATCTGCACGCACCACTCGCGCTCGCGCGAAGGTGCGGAGGAGGCGTCGCCTAGTCCGGTCTATGGCGCCGCACTGCTAATGCGGTTTGGGTCTTAAAGCCCATCGAGGGTTCAAATCCCTCCGCCTCCGCCCCACCCCGAAGCCCCGGCCCACACGGCCGGGGCTTCGGCCGTTCCGGCCCCGTTCCCCCACCCCGGAACGTCACCCGTCCGGCGGTGTCACGAGGTCACGAGGAACGGCCCAGGATGACGTTTCCGCAGGTCAGGCAGGGTCTGCGCAATGGATTTCGCGCTACGGCGCAGGTCATGTAATGTTGTCCACGCAACGCCGACCGGCAAGAAAAAAGCCGAGAAGCACAAGCACTCGTAGCTTAACGGATAGAGCATCTGACTACGGATCAGAAGGTTGCAGGTTCGAATCCTGCCGAGTGCACACAGGTGAGAGGCCCGGACGAGAGTCCGGGCCTCTTGCGTTTCCGGGCCGAGCCCGCCTGGGCGACGGGGCCGACGCGGCAGGTGAAGGCGACGTGATCCGTCCACTCGTCCGGGCCTGTGCCCCAGGTGCCGAAGATCATGTCTATCGGCCGTGGACGCGATTCTGGGGTGCGGGACGGCGGATCTGGGGCTCGACTGCATGGTGGGTGCCCACTCGGCCGAGTAGCTGGGGCTGATGGGGAGGGAACTCCTCTCGTTTCCATGCGGGTTGCCGGGGTGGGGGTCCTCCTTTGGGTGAACGTGGGGGGATTTCATGACGATTGAATATGCCTGTGGCCTAGCTTCCCTCGTGGAGGTGGTGCTCGATGGACGAGCAGCGGGACGCGATCGATGTCGGGGACTTCGTGTTCGCGGCGACGGGGGCGCGGGTGCGGAGGTTGACGATGCCGGACGGGACGCACTGGTTTCCCGCTGTCGAGGCCGCACGGCAGTTGGGGTACGTCAATGCGCGGCAGGCCGTGCTCGTTCATGTGGAGGCGGTGCGGCAGCGGAGGCTCGGGGAGCTGGTTCGGGGGGTCTGTGGGGGAGAGGTCGCGCGGGTGCTCGCGGGGAGTGGGCTGCGGAAGTCCGTGAAGATGCTCGACCTCCAAGGGCTCGTCCAGCTCGTCACCGCCGGCACCAAACCCGCGTGCGCGCCCTTCAAGGCCTGGGTCTCCGAGGTCGTCGCCGCCGTGCAGCGTGACGGGTCCTACGGCCTCGAACCCTCGCCCGTCCACTGGGGGTACGTCCTGCCGCCCGAGATCGTCGACATCGTCGTACGGGTCGAGACCAGGGCCGTGAGTGGTTTCCTCGACGGGTTCACCGTTCCCCTGCAGCGCTCCCCCCACGCGCCCTAGGCCTCGGGTACGAATGCCCGTACCGCTACCACCTGCTCCGCGTCCTCGTAGATGATCCTTCCCGGCGTCCGGGTCTCCACGCGTACGCACGGGACCCCGTGCGCCGACAGGATGTCCAGGTACGGGAGGACCCGCGTCAGCGGGGTCGTCGCCGTGGCGCGGAACCAGGCCGCCGCCCCCGGGTTCAGGGTCGCGTCGTAGACCGTCGGGTCGACCGTCGTCGGGTTCGTGACATGGGTGTCGTACCAGTCGTTCGACGCCCGCCAGAGCGCGTGTTCCGTCACCGACAGCCTGCCCTCCCGCGCCAGCCCGTTCGTCAGGGCGAACACGCCGGGGAAGTGGCCCCGCGGGCTTCGGGTCGGGGACTGGAAGCGGATGTAGTAGCGGAGACTGGGCATCTCGCGAGAGTAGGGCGGTGTCGGTTCGTGGTGTGGCGGTCTTCCGGGATGCGGTGGAGTGACGGGGCTCCCGCGCTGCGGTGGGAAGGTGGGCGGGTGTCCGCGCTCGTCCACGGGCAGGCGCTCGCCTTTCGGGCCGTCGGGGCCCGGATGTGTCCCGGCGCCCGTGGGAATCCCTGTCCGCTCGCCGCCACCGTGCCCGGCCGCTCCACCGGCGCCCGGTGCCCCGAGTGCGCGCGGCTCGACCGGGCCCACTCCGTCGCCGCCGACACGATCGCCGACGACCCCCGCCCGTACCGCGTCTACCTCGCCTGGTTCGGTCCCGGGATGACCAAGGTCGGGATCACCGCCGAGGAGCGCGGTCCCGCCCGGCTCCTTGAGCAGGGGGCCGTCGCCTTCTGCTGGCTCGGGCGCGGCCCGCTCATGGCCGCGCGGCGCACCGAGGAGCTGCTGCGGCACGCGCTGAAGGTGCCGGACCGGATCCCGTACGACCGGAAGCGCGCCGTCCGGCACGCCCTGCCCGGCCCGGACGCCCGTCGCCGCGAGATCGAGGAGCTGTACGGGCGGGCCACCGCGCTCCCCGGCTGGACCGAGACCCTCGAACGGCTGGACTTCCGGGCGTACGACCACGGCGACGCCTTCGGGCTGCACGGGCTGCCCCCGCTCTCCGCCACCGTCACCGAACTCGTCGACGACGGCGTCGTCGCCGGCCGCCTCCTCGCCGCCGCCGGGCCCGACCTGCACCTCCTCGACCCCGAAGGCCGCTGCCTCGCCCTCGACACCCGGCTCGTTCGGGGATGGGGCCTTGTCGCCGTCGATGCCCGTGTCGGTGAGCAGTCCGTCACTGTGCCCGTCCGTGTGCTGCGTCACCCCCTCCACGGTGTTCAGGACGGGCTCTTCTCACCATGAGCCTGTAGACACCGTCCCGCCCTCCGCCCCATCGTGATCCACATGACCCACAGCGAGCTCGTCCAGCGACTCGGGATCCCCGGGCTCGTCGACGTCCACACCCACTTCATGCCCCAGAACGTCCTCGACAAGGTCTGGTCCTACTTCGACGCCGTCGGCCCCCTCACCGGCATGGCCTGGCCCATCACCTACCGCGAGGAGGAGGACCGCCGTGTCGCGCTCCTCCGGGAGTTCGGGGTGCTCGCCTTCACCTCGATGCTCTATCCGCACAAGGCCGGCATGGCCGAGTGGCTCAACAGCTGGGCCGCCGACTTCGCCGCCCGTACCCCCGACTGTCTGCACACCGCCACCCTCTACCCCGAGCCCGGCGCCACCGGCTACGTCCGCCGGGCGGTCGACTCCGGTGCCCGTGTCTTCAAGGTGCATCTCCAGGTCGGCGGGTTCGATCCCAATGATCCGCTTCTTGACGACAGTTGGGGGCTGCTCGGTGAATCCCGTGTGCCCGTCGTCATCCACTGCGGCTCCGGGCCCGCCCCCGGCAAGTTCACCGGGCCCGGGCCCGTCGGGCAGCTGCTCGCCCGGCATCCCCGGCTGCGGCTGATCGTCGCCCACATGGGGATGCCCGAGTACGCCGACTTCCTCGATCTCGCCGAGCGGTACGACGGCGTCCACCTGGACACCACCATGGCCTTCACCGACTTCAGCGAGCGCCTCGCGCCCTTCCCCGTCGCCGAGCTGCCCCGGCTGCGCGAGCTCCAGGACCGGATTCTCCTCGGGTCCGACTTTCCCAACATCCCCTATCCGTACGTCCATCAGCTCCACGCCCTCGAACGGCTCGGTCTCGGCGACGACTGGCTGCGGCGCGTCCTGTACGCGAACGGGGCATCGCTGTTCTCCCTCGCGTAGCCAGTGCGGCCCCTGAGCTTTCTCAGGGAATTCACAGGTGACGGAAAGGGTTGTCTCACCGCGCCCCTCCACCTTGGTCGTATGACCGCGACCAAGCCCCAGGGGCGTACCGACATGCTTCGGCCCGACGGCTCCGCCGTCCGCGTGCTCGTCGTGGACGACGAGGCCTCGCTCGCCGAGCTGCTCTCCATGGCCCTGCGCTACGAGGGCTGGCAGGTCGACAGCGCCGGCGACGGCGCCGGGGCGCTGCGCGTGGCCAGGAAGTTCCGGCCCGACGCCGTGATCCTCGACGTGATGCTGCCCGACATGGACGGGCTCTCCCTCCTGGGCCGGCTGCGGCGCGACCTGCCCGATGTGCCCGTGCTCTTCCTGACCGCCAAGGACTCCGTCGAGGACCGGATCGCCGGGCTCACGGCCGGCGGCGACGACTACGTCACCAAGCCGTTCAGCCTGGAGGAGGTGGTGGCGCGGCTGCGCGGGCTGATCCGGCGGTCCGGCGCCGCGCAGGCGCGCAGCGAGTCGCTGCTCGTCGTCGGCGACCTGACCCTGGACGAGGACAGCCACGAGGTCACCCGCGGCGGCGAGTCGATCCACCTCACCGCGACCGAGTTCGAGCTGCTCCGCTATCTGATGCGCAACCCGCGCCGGGTGCTCAGCAAGGCGCAGATCCTCGACCGGGTGTGGTCGTACGACTTCGGCGGTCAGGCCAACGTCGTCGAGCTGTACATCTCCTACCTCCGCCGGAAGATCGACGCCGGTCGGGCGCCCATGATCCACACCCGGCGCGGCGCCGGGTACCTCATCAAGCCGGGGGAGTAGTACCGCAGATGTTCCGCTCGCCCCGGTCCTGGTCGCTCCGGACCCGGCTCGTCGTCTCCGCCGTCACCCTCATCGCGGTCGTCGCCGCCGTCATCGGGACGGTGACGACGATCGCGTTCCGGTCGTATTTGTACGACCAGGCCGACGGTCAGCTGCGGGACGTCTCCAAGCGCGCGCAGGGCCCGCCGCCCTCGATGCGCGGCGCCGGGGACCCGGGCGGCCGTGACCCGCTCGCCTTCGTCCTGGGCCCCGGCGCGCCGCTCGGCACGGTCGGCGCCGTCATCGGGGCCGGCGGGACGCTGGAGAAGGCCGACTGTTCCGTGGAGGTCGAGCAGTCCGGGTACGGGCGGAAGGCCACCAGCAACCCGCTCGACGACGCCCAGCGCACCGCGCTCGCCTCCGCGCCGCGCGACGGCCGGCCGCACACCGTGGAGATGCCCGGCCTCGGCGACTACCGGGTCGCGTACGTCTCCGGCGGCAACGGCGACGTCCTCGTCGGGCTGCCGCTCGACCAGCTCCAGGGCTCGCTGTCCACCCTGATCGTCGTCACCGTGAGCGTCACCGGCGCCGGTCTCGTCGCCGCCTCGCTCGCCGGGGGCGCGCTGGTCGGGATCGCGCTCCGCCCGCTGCGCAGGGTCGCCGCGACCGCCACCCAGGTCTCCGAACTCCCCCTCCACAGCGGCGAACCGGCCCTCCACCACCGCGTTCCCGAGGCCGACCCGCGCACCGAACTCGGGCAGGTCGGCGCGGCCATCAACCGGATGCTCGACCACGTCCACCGCGCGCTCCACGCCCGCCAGCAGAGCGAGACGCGGGTACGGCAGTTCGTCGCCGACGCCAGTCACGAGCTGCGGACCCCGCTGGCCTCGATCCGCGGCTACGCGGAGCTGACGCGGCGCGGCAGGGAGGAGTGCGGGCCGGACACCCGGCACGCGCTCGGCCGGATCGAGTCCGAGGCGACCCGGATGACGGGGCTCGTGGAGGACCTGCTGCTCCTCGCCCGCCTGGACGCCGGACGCCCGCTCTCGTACGAGAGCACCGATCTCGCTCCGCTGGTCGTGGACGCCCTCTCCGACGCCCGCGCGGCCGGCCAGGACCACAAGTGGCGGCTCGAACTGCCCGACGACGGCGTGGACGGTACGGCGATGGGTGCGAACGGGGGCGCCGACGCGCAGCCCGCCGTGACCGTACGCGGCGACAGCGCCCGGCTCCACCAGGTCCTGGTCAACCTCCTCGGCAACGCCCGCACCCACACCCCGCCCGGCACGACCGTCACCGCGCGCGTACGGGCCGAGGGCGGCTGGGCGCTCGTCGAGATCGAGGACGACGGGCCCGGCATCCCGGCCGAGCTGCTGCCCTCCGTCTTCGAACGGTTCGCCCGCGGCGACGCCTCCCGGACCCGGCACGCGGGCGGCACGAGCAGCACCGGTCTCGGCCTCGCCATCGTCCGCGCCGTCGCCACGGCCCACGGCGGAGAGGTCGAGGTCAGCAGCCGTCCGGGGCGGACCCTCTTCGTCGTACGGCTGCCGCGCGAAAGCGAGTAGCGGGCCTGCCGTAGCGTGCCTGCCGGCTCGGTCGGCCGGCGGGCGGCTCGGTCGGTCGGTCGGTCGGCCAGGCGATGACGCTTCCGATCCTTCGGCCGGCGCCTGGTACTCACAGCCTGACCACAGGCGCAGCACACAGCCGTGACAGCCGTCCCGGCGAGGGTCTGGGGCATGCGAACCCAGACCATCGCGGGCCCCGCCGCCGATGTCGGCGCCCTCCCCGCCCGGGAACATCTCCCCGCCCCGGAACACCTCCCCGCCCGGGACCGCCTGGCCGACGGCGCGACCGGGCGGCCCGTCCTCGACGTGGTGATCCCCGTCTACAACGAGGAGAAGGACCTGGAGCCGTGCGTCCTGCGCCTCCATGACCACCTCTCCCGGACCTTCCCGTACGGCTTCCGCATCACCGTCGCCGACAACGCCTCCACCGACCGCACCCCCGAGGTGGCGGCCGACCTGGCCGCGAAGCTGCCCGAGGTGCGGTCCGTGCGCCTGGAGCAGAAGGGGCGGGGGCGGGCCCTTCGGACCGTCTGGTCGCACTCGGACGCGCCCGTCCTCGCCTACATGGACGTGGACCTGTCCACCGACCTCAACGCCCTCCTCCCGCTCGTCGCGCCGCTCATCTCCGGCCACTCCGACCTGGCGATCGGCTCCCGGCTCGCGCGCTCCTCGCGGGTGGTGCGCGGGCCGAAGCGGGAGTTCATCTCGCGGGCGTACAACCTGATCCTGCGCGGCTCGCTCGCCGCCCGGTTCTCCGACGCGCAGTGCGGGTTCAAGGCCATACGGGGTGAGGTCGCCGAGCGGCTCCTTCCGATGGTCGAGGACTCCGGCTGGTTCTTCGACACCGAGATGCTGGTCCTCGCCGAGCGGGCCGGGCTCCGCATCCACGAGGTGCCGGTCGACTGGGTCGACGACCCGGACTCCACCGTCCACATCGTCAGGACCGCGACCGACGACCTGAAGGGCGTGTGGCGGGTCGGCCGGGCGCTCGCCACCGGTTCGCTGCCGCTCGACCGGCTCGCCCGGCCCTTCGGCGACGACCCGCGCGACCGCCAACTGGCGGGCGTTCCTGGTGGGTTGGCCAGACAGCTCGTCGGCTTCTGTGTCGTCGGTGTGCTGTCCACCCTCTTCTACCTCGCTCTCTACTCGGCCTTCCGGCTCGGAGCCGGTTCCCAAGTCGCCAATGCCGCAGCCCTTTTGGTGTCCGCCGTCGCCAACACCGCCGCCAACCGCCGGCTCACCTTCGGCGTACGGGGCCGGGACCGGGCCGTACGCCACCAGGCACAGGGGCTCGTCGTCTTCGGCATCGGCCTCGCCCTGACGAGCGGCTCGCTCGCCGCGCTCGGCGCGGCCACCGGCGACCCGGCCCACTCCACCGAGCTCGCCGTCCTGATCGTCGCCAACCTCGCCGCGACCGTCCTGCGCTTCCTCCTCTTCCGGCTCTGGGTCTTCCCGGACGCCGCCGCCTCAAGGACCAGCTGATGAGCACCACGAGCCCGTACGACCCCGCTGCCGCGCCCGGCGCCGCCTCCCCACCCGGCCGCCGCCTCGACCGCCGCCCTGACCGCCGTCTCCATCGGCTCTGGCGCGGGCGGGCCGAGGACGCGCGCTGGGTGCGCCCCGCCTTCATCGCCCTCCTCGCCGTCACCACCGCGCTCTACGTCTGGAACCTGAGCGCCTCCGGTTACTCCAACTCCTTCTACTCCGCCGCCGTCCAGGCCGGCGGCGAGAGCTGGAAGGCCTTCTTCTTCGGCTCGCTCGACGCCGCCAACGCCATCACCGTCGACAAGCCGCCGGCCGCGCTCTGGCCGATGGCCCTGTCCGTGCGCCTCTTCGGGCTCGGCTCCTGGCAGATCCTGCTGCCGGAGGTGCTGATGGGGGTGGCGACGGTCGCCGTCCTCTACGCGGCGGTACGGCGCCGGTTCGGCGCGGGCGCCGGGCTGATCGCGGGCACGGTCCTCGCGTTCACCCCGGTCGCGGCGCTGATGTTCCGCTTCAACAACCCGGACGCGCTGCTCGCCCTGCTGATGACCGTCGCCGTGTACTGCGTGCTGCGGGCGCTTGAGGACGCGAAGGCCGGCGCGAAGTGGCTGGTGTGGGCCGGGGTCGCGTTCGGGATCGCCTTCCTCGCCAAGACGCTCCAGGCGTTCCTGATCCTGCCGCCGCTCGCGGTCGTGTACGCGGTGTGCGCGCCGGTCGGGTTCGGTCGCAGGATCGGTCAACTGGCGCTCGGCGGGCTCGCGATGCTCGTCTCGGCCGGGTGGTGGGTCGCCCTGGTCGAGCTGTGGCCGACGGGCTCCCGCCCGTACGTCGGAGGCTCGCAGAACAACAGCTTCCTTGAGCTGACCTTCGGCTACAACGGGCTCGGCCGGATCAACGGCAACGAGACCGGGAGTGTGGGTGGTGGCGGTGCCGGCGGCCCCGGGGGCGGAGGCGGAGGCGGGGGCCGCTGGGGTGAGACCGGGATCGGACGGATGTTCAACGACGCCGTCGGCGGGCAGGTCTCCTGGCTGTTGCCGGCCGCCCTGATCCTGCTCGTGGCCGGTCTGGTGATCACCTGGCGGGCCCGCAGGACGGACACCGCACGGTCGGCGTTCCTGGCCTGGGGCGGTTCGCTGCTGATCACGCTGGTGGTGTTCAGCTTCATGGCCGGCATCTTCCACGAGTACTACACGGTGGCCCTGGCCCCGTACATCGCCGCGCTCGTCGGCATGGGCGCGAGCGTCCTGTGGGAGGAGCGCGGGCGGTTCCCGGCCTCGGTGGCCCTCGCGGTGACGGTCGCGGCGACGGCCGTGTGGGCGTACGTCCTGCTCGGCCGGACGCCCGACTGGCTGCCGTGGCTGCGCTGGACGGTCCTGGTCGCGGGCTCGCTCGCCGCGCTGGGGCTGCTGCTGGCCGGGCGGCTCGACCGGCGCGTCGGCCTCGGGCTCGCGGGCCTCGGTCTGGTGACGGGGCTCGCGGGACCGTTCGCGTACACGCTGGAGACGCTGAGCACCGGCCACCGGGGCTCGATCGTGACGGCGGGTCCTTCGACGGGTGGTCGCGGGGTGGGTGGTGCGGGTGGCCGTATGCCTGGTGGGGGCGGCGGCGATGACGGCATGCGGATGGACGGCGGTACCTCGTCCCAGCGCCAGGGCCAGGGCCCGGGCCAGGGTGGCATGGCGCCCGGTGGCCGTGGCCAGATGCCCGGCGGCACCCTGCCCCAGGGCATGGAGCGCGGCGGTGCAGGTGGTGGCGGTGGCGGAATGGGCGGTCTGCTCAACGGCGCCTCCGTCGGTTCCAAGGCCAAGGCCGCCCTCCTCGCCGACGCCGACGACTACACCTGGGTCGCCGCCGCCATCGGCGCGCAGAACGCCGCCAGCTACCAGCTCGCCACCGAGAAGCCGGTCATGGCGATCGGCGGCTTCAACGGCAGCGACCCGTCCCCGACCCTCGCGCAGTTCAAGCAGTACGTCGCCCAGGGCAAGATCCACTACTTCGTCGGTGGCGATGGCGGAGGGGGAATGGGCGGAGGCGGTGGCAGTGGCTCGGACATCTCCAGCTGGGTCTCCTCCACCTTCGAGCAGGTCACCGTCGACGGCGCCACCCTCTACGACCTGACCCAGGAGAAGTAGGCCGCCCGGATAATCGCTATACGGCGTACGAGAGACCCTTGTACGGTGTACGAGCTTCAGTCCCGTACACCGTACAAGGAGTGCTGTCCATGACGGCGACGACCGCCGAATCCTCACCCTCACCCCCCGCCACCACCGGCGGCCATCCCCAGCGCTGGCTGATCCTCGGCGTCATCTGCCTCGCCCAGCTCACCGTGCTGCTCGACAACACCGTCCTCAGCGTCGCCATCCCCTCGCTGACCTCGGAGCTCAACGCCTCCACCAGCGACATCCAGTGGATGATCAACGCCTACTCGCTCGTCCAGTCCGGCCTGCTGCTCACCGCCGGCAACGCCGCCGACCGCTACGGCCGCAAGAAGCTCCTCGCCGTCGGTCTCGCGCTCTTCGGCCTCGGCTCGCTCGCCGCCGGCCTCGCCGAGTCCACCGGCCAGCTGATCGCCGCCCGGGCCGGCATGGGCGTCGGCGGCGCGCTGCTCATGACCACCACCCTCGCCGTCGTCATGCAGATTTTCGACGACTCCGAGCGGGTCAAGGCCATCGCTCTCTGGTCCACCGTCAGCTCGCTCGGCTTCGCCGCCGGACCGCTGATCGGCGGCGTGATCCTCAACCACTACTGGTGGGGAATGATCTTCCTCATCAACATCCCGGTGGCGCTCATCGGCCTCGGCGCCGTCCTCAAGCTCGTACCGGAGTCGAAGAACCGGCAGGGTGACCGCCCCGACCTGCTCGGCGCGGTGCTCTCCACCATCGGCATGGTGGCGGTCGTGTACGCGATCATCACCGGCCCCGAGCACGGCTGGACCTCAGCCGAGGTGCTGGTCCCGGCCGCCATCGGTGTCGTCGTCCTCGGTGCCTTCGCGCTGTGGGAGCTCCGCATCCCGTACCCGATGCTCGACATGCACTTCTTCCAGAACCAGAAGTTCATCGGCGCCATCGGCGGCTCGCTGCTCGTCGTCTTCGGCATGGGCGGCTCGCTCTTCCTCCTCACCCAGCACCTGCAGTTCGTGCTCGGTTACGAGCCGCTGGAAGCCGGTCTGCGGATGGCGCCGCTCGCGCTGACGATCGTCGGCCTCAACCTGACCGGCATCGGCCCGCGCCTGGTCATGAAGATCGGTACCCCGCCGGCGGTCCTGCTCGGCATGACCCTGGTCTCCGGCGGCCTGCTGTCGATCGCCGTGCTCGGCGGCGGTACCGACGGCAGTTACTGGGGCATGCTCCTCGGCCTGCTCTTGATGGGCGCCGGCATCGCCGTCTCCTCCCCGGCCATGGCCAACGCCATCATGAGCTCGATCCCGCCGGAGAAGGCGGGTGTGGGCGCGGGCATCAACGGCACCCTCGCCGAGTTCGGCAACGGCCTGGGCGTCGCCGTCCTCGGCGCCGTCCTCAACGCCCGGTTCGCGGCGCTCGTCGCCGTCACCGCGACCTCGCTGCCCGCGGCCCTCGCGGCTGCCGGCAGCGACGCCGAACGGGCGGACATCTCGGACGCCTTCGCGTCGGGGCTCCAGACCAGCCAGCTGGTCGGCGCGATCGCCGTCTTCGCCGGTGGCGTGGTGGCGGCGGCGCTGCTCAGGCGGGCGGAGCGGTCGGAGAAGCGGGCGGCGGCAGACCAGGCCGAGGCGACGGCAGACCAGGCCAAGGCGGCGGCTGAATAGCATGGGGGCCAGGTACCGCTGAACCGCTGACAGGTGAACACACGGAGGAACGCGATGGTCAAGGCCGCGGACCGGGCCAAGAACCCGGCGCGTTCCAGCGTGTGGCTGGAGCAGCGCCCCCCGCGCAACGGGGGCGGCCCGGCCGGACTCGACCGCGAACGGATCGTGACGACCTCGATCCGGATGCTGGACGAGGACGGCCTGGCCGGCCTCTCCATGCGCAAGCTGGCGACCGAACTGGGCGTCACGGCCATGTCCCTGTACTGGTACGTGGACACCAAGGACGACATCATCGAGTTCGCCCTCGACTCCGTCTACGGTGAGATCGACATCGCCGCGGTCGACGCCGCCGGGAGCTGGCAGGAGCGGATCCGCGTACTCGCCCTGGACTACCGGCGGATGCTGGTGCGCCACCCCTGGACGTCGCCGTGCGCGGGCCAGTACCTGAACATCGGCCCGCACGCGATCGCCGTCGGCACCAAGATCCAGGAGGCGGTCAAGGACACCGGCCTGCCGATGAACCGGCAGCCGAGCGCGATGTCGGCCGTCTTCCAGTTCGTGTACGGGTACGGGACGTTGGAGTCCCAGTTCGGGCGGCGGGCGGCCGAGGCCGGCATGTCGCAGGACGACTTCTACGTCGAGGCGATCAAGGCCTTCCGCGATGATCCCCAGTTCGTGGAGGCGGTCGAACCGATGGCGGAGATCCTCGACGAGCGGGCCTCGCACGGCAGCGTCAGCGCGATCTGGGACCGGGACTTCGAGTACGCCCTGGATGTGCTGGTCGCGGGCATCGAGGTGATGGTCGCGCGGGAGGCGGAAACGTCTTGAGCGCGTAAGACGAAATGACGGAGCGGCGGGCCGTCCCCTGCCCGCCGCTCCGTACCCACCCCGGCCGCGCCTCCGCTCGAAGCGCGGCCGGGAGTCTTTTCAGCCCTCGTTCGTGGTGCTGGTGCTGGTGCTGGTGCTGGTGCTGTTGCTCTTCAGGGCGACCTCCCTGATGAAGAGCGTCACCACGAAGGCGAGCAGCGCGAACGGCGCCGAGTAGAGGAAGACGTCCGCGACACCGTGTCCGTACGCGCTCTCCATGACGGTACGGATCGGGGCCGGCAGCTTGTCCATGTCCGGGATCGAGCCGGCGCCCGCCCCGCCGCTGCCCTGGCCCATCGCCGCGGCGGCCTTCGGGCCGAGCGCGGCGATGCCGTCCTGGACGTAGTGCGTGACCCGGTTGCCGAGCACCGCGCCGAGCGCCGAGACACCGACCGCACCGCCCAGGGAGCGGAAGAAGGTGACGACGGAGGAGGCGACGCCGAGGTCGGCCGGGGCCACCTGGTTCTGCGTGCAGAGCACCAGGTTCTGCATCATCATGCCGAGGCCGAGACCCATCACGGCCATGAAGAGCGCGATGTGCCAGTAGGCGGTGTCGTAGCGGATCGTGCCGAGCAGGCCGAGGCCGCCGGCCGTCAGGGCGCCGCCGCTGACCAGCCAGGCCTTCCAGCGGCCGGTCTTGGTGATGATCTGGCCGGAGACGGTCGAGGAGACGAACAGACCGGCGATCATCGGGATGGTCAGGACGCCGGACATCGTCGGCGACTCGTTCCGGGCCAGCTGGAAGTACTGGCTGAAGAACACCGTGCCCGCGAACATCGCGACACCCACGAAGAGCGAGGCGAGCGAGGCGAGGGTGATGGTGCGGTTGCGGAAGAGGCGCAGCGGGATGATCGGCTCGCTCGCCTTGGACTCGACGAGGAGGAAGAGCGCGCCGAGGAGGACGGCACCACCGACCATGACGGCTGTCTGCCAGGACATCCACTCGTACTTGTCGCCCGCGAAGGTCACCCAGATGAGGAGGAGCGACACCGCGGCGCTGATCACCGCCGCGCCCGCCCAGTCGACCTTGACGTCGCGACGCTTCACGACCGGGAGCTTCAGGGTCCGCTGGAGGACCAGCAGCGCGATGAGCGCGAACGGTACGCCGACGTAGAAGCACCAGCGCCAGCCGAGCCAGTCGGTGTCCGTGATCACGCCGCCGAGCAGCGGGCCGCCGACGGTGGCGACGGCGAAGGTCGCGCCGAGGTAGCCGCTGTACCGGCCGCGCTCACGCGGGGCGATCATCGCCGCCAGGATGATCTGGGAGAGCGCGGTCAGACCGCCGACGCCGATGCCCTGGACGACACGGCAGGCGATGAGCATGCCGGTGTTCTGGGAGAGACCGGCGACGACCGAGCCGGCGACGTAGATGATCAGCGCTATCTGGACCAGCAGCTTCTTGGAGAAGAGGTCCGCGAGCTTGCCCCAGAGGGGGGTGGTCGCGGTCATCGAGAGAAGCGCGGCGGTGACGACCCAGGTGTACGCGGACTGGCCGCCGCCGAGGTCCTTGATGATCTCGGGCAGGGCGTTGGAGACGATCGTCGAGGACAGGATGGCGACGAACATGCCGAGCAGCAGCCCGGAGAGCGCCTCCATGATCTGCCGGTGCGACATGGGCGCACCGTCGGAGGGGTGGCCGCCCGCCTGTTTCGACGGGGCGGGGGTGGTCGTGGCCATGAACGTCCTTTGCTTTTACGCGTGGTGGGCCCGGCAGTCCCCGAAGGAGTCGCGGAGTCGGGAGAGCAGGGTGGTGAGCAGTTCGACGTCGTCGTCGGACCAGTCCGCGAGGTTCCGCGTGAGCATCGCGGTGAGCCTGCGATCGAGTTCGTCCAGCTTCTCCCTGCCCTCGGCGGTGAGGTGCAGGATGCGGGAGCGCTTGTCGGCGGGGTCGGGAAGCCGTTCGACCCAGCCGCGTTCGACGGTGTGGGAGACGTGGCGGCTGCTGACGGACATGTCGACGGCCATGAGTTCGGACATCCGGCTCATCCGCATGTCCCCGTCCCGCTTGAGGAGGGCGAGGACGATGGCGGATCCGCTGGGGCAGTCGGCCGGCAGGGAGCGCGCCATGCCGCGCTTGACCGCGCCGATGGCGCTGACCTGACGGGCGAGGTTCTCGTACCGGTTGGGCTTGTCCATGGCGCACTCTCACATCTTGTTGCTTAGGGCAACCATAGAGATGGATGGTTGCTCCAGGCAAACTAAATCGGTCAAACCGCGCTAAAGAATCGGCAAAGGTGGGGGAGGGTGGGGGAGGCCCTGCGGGGGACGGTGGGGGGATCGGTGGCCGATCCGTGCCGGATCGGTGCCGGATCAGCTTGCGGTACGGCCGGGGCTTGGGCCCTCAACCCGGGGTTCGCTAGTGTCCAGGCTCATGGCACACAACCCCCAAGCACCGTACGGCCAGGGCCCCGGCCCCGAGGGCAACTACGACCCGGCCGGCAGCACCCAGATGTTCCGCGCCTTCGTCGACGAGGGCGCCCCGCAGGGTGGCGGCCGTCAGGCCGCCGTGGCCCCGCAGTCCTCCGGCCCCCGCGTGGGCCTCATCGTCGGCGTCGTCGCCGCGATCGTCGTCCTGGGAGCGGTGGCCTGGCTGGCCCTGGGCTAGGTGTATTGCCCCGGGAGGTTGGGGACGGGTGAGGGAGGTCTCGGCTGAGGCGTCTTGAACGGGTGAGGGCCTTCCGGGTTCGGTGTGGATTGCGACATC
>NZ_JAUPWM010000158.1:0-453 GCF_032436795.1 Streptomyces sp. P9(2023) | reverse complement strand
ATCGGACCATAAATATCTTCACTCGCTTCCTGAGTGGTAACAAGATGCGTTGGTCCCCAAACTACTTGGCGCGGTGGATCGGTAATCGGGCGAGATTGGACGGCGTATTGCGTTTTGCCAACAACACCATCGGTAAATAATGTAAACGTGGAACGGTTTTGACCGGCAACTTTCGTAAAAACATTGGACGGTTGCGAAACAGGCCACCAACGGAACTCGACACCAACAATGGTTACATCAGGTATAATATCCCATGTCGCACGAATTGCTGCTTGACGCACCCCGGTATCACCTTCAACTGTAACAGGTGCTAGAACGAAATCGATTTCTGACATGTATTGCGGCGTACCGGGCGGATAAGGAATGACAGGAACCGCAGGTGAAACACCGTCGTAAATAGAGCCGTCACGTTCCTGCAAAGAAACATTGATGTTGCGCGGACCATCTTCGTCA
>NZ_JAUPWM010000157.1:0-454 GCF_032436795.1 Streptomyces sp. P9(2023) | reverse complement strand
ATTGTACACCCACCCACTTAACGATAAGAGATGCTGGGCGCATAGCCATAGTACGAATACGGCTTCCGCTACCGTGTCCTGCCAGGTCGATCAGAATATCGATCCTATCGTCTCGTATACGTTCGGCTAGTTGCTGATCGTCCAGATGATAAGTCGTCACCCAACGGGTCACACATTGGCGAATATGTTGATTAATGAAGTCTTGCCTATCACTATCGCTATAGGCATAAAGTTCGATGTCGGCCGGTAGGGCTGCCAATCCGCTGGAGACCATCCATCCCACAGGATGAATATGGAAATTGGATGAAACTAACCCAACACGAATGGGGCGGCTGTGATCCGCTTCATGTACTCTGGGAATGGGAAAAATACGGTTATTAGTGGGCCCGAAGCGAGATTGCCAGGCTCTGGCCAGTTCTAGGATACCCTGAACAGTTGCTGCAGGATCGTAGTG
>NZ_JAUPWM010000054.1:0-36154 GCF_032436795.1 Streptomyces sp. P9(2023) | reverse complement strand
ACCGTGGTGGCGACAACCGTGGTGGCGGCTTCCGCCGCGACGACCGTCCGTCGGGCGGCTTCAACCGCGACGACCGTGGCGGCCGTTCCTTCGAGCGCCGTGACAACGACCGTCCGTCCGGTGGCTTCCGCCGCGACGACCGTGGTGGCGACAACCGTGGTGGCGGCTTCCGCCGCGACGACCGTCCGTCGGGCGGCTTCAACCGCGACGACCGTCCGTCGGGTGGCGGCTTCCGCCGGGACAACGACCGTCGTGACGACAACCGTGGTGGCGGCTTCCGCCGCGACGACCGCCCGACCGGCGGCCACCGTGGCAGCGACCGTCCGTTCAACCGCGACCGTCGCGACGACCGCCCCGCGGGCGGCGGCTTCCGCTCGGGCGGCGACCGTCCGTACGGCCGTCGTGACGACCACCGTGGCGGCGACCACCGCGGCACCGGCTCGACGGGTGGCTCCTCCTTCGGCGGCCGCCGCGACGAGAAGCCGCGCTGGAAGCGCAACGGCTGACCTTTCGTCACACCCTTCGTAACACCCTGAGCAGGGCCCGTACGGCACGCGAGTGCTGTACGGGCCCTGCTTGTGTACGGCCCTGCTTGTTCGAACTCCGCCTGAACTCTTGAACGGGTTCGAAATTCAGTACGAGGGAGGGTGTGGGGCCGCTGTTAGCATCAGCGCATTCGCATGGGGGGCGGTGCGGCCGGGGGGCCGTGAACCGACTCTGCTCAGCAGCAGCAGTTCAGCACAAGCACCGCTGTCTTCCCCGTGCCTCTTCATTCATGCCTCAGGGGAGGACCCGAGTGCCTCGTAGCGCTCTTCTACGCCATTCCATCGCGGCCGTCACCGCCGCGACCCTGCTCGCCGGCATCGGCCCGCTGGCCGCGCCGGCCACCGCCGCGCCGGCCGGGGCCGCCGCTGCCGCCGCGTCGCTCGACCCGTGGTCGGCGTCCGTGCCGCTGACCGACGGCACCGCCATCCACGGCCTCGTCGACGTCAAGACGGCCAAGGACGGGGCGGTCGTCGCCCTCTGGTACCGGACGCCCGCGGACTACAGCACGCTCGAATACGTGGTGGCCGTGCGCGCGGCGGGCAGCACCACCTGGGGCGCGCCCCACGTCCTCGTCAAGACGCCCAGCGCTCGCGGCGGCGCTCAACTGACCGTCTCGGCCGACGGCTCCGTCACGGCGGGCTGGACCGAGTTCCCGAACGACACGTCGCCTGAGGACGAGAAGCCGGGCGCGGCGTTCCGGATGTCCGTGCTCCCGGCCGGTGCCACCACGTGGTCCGCACCGGTCGACGTCGCGACCTCCCCGGGCGTTCTGCACGGCGGGAAGATCGTCGGTTCCCCGTCCGGAACGCTCGTCGCGATGTGGACGCAGGTCGAGGACGGCAAGGCGGAGCTGCGCTCGTCGGTCCGTACCGCGCCCGGTCAGGCTTGGTCGGAGCCGGTCCGGCTCGACGAGCCGGCGGCGGGAGCGGGGCTCTCCTCCGAGCCGGAGATCGTCTACACCGCGGAGGGCACGGCGACCGTGTCCTTCGTGACGGCGGGCCCCACCAGCAGCGTGATCCAGGTGGTCGACCGTACGGCCGACGGCGTGTGGTCCAAGCCGGCCACCGTCTCCGCGCCCGGGCAGTACGCCCACAACCCCAAGCTGGCGCTCGGCCGGGGTGGCCACGCCGTACTGCTCTGGGCCACGTCGGGCAGCCCCGAAGGCCAGACGCAGACCGAGGTCATCTCCCGGCGCGGGCCCGGAAGCCTGACCTGGGGTGCCCAGGAGCCGGCCAACGGGTTCGACGGGGGCACCTGGCGCAAGATGGCCGTCGGCCCGGAGGGTGACGTCACCCTGCTCGGGGCGGCCTACATCGACGGCACCGGTTACAGCGCCCGGACCACCACCCGGTCCGCCGCCACCGGCACCTGGTCGGCCATCAAGACGATCTCGACCGGCTACGTCCCTGACGACCAGTTCGATCTGACGACCGGCCCCGACGGCAGCGTCCACGCCGTCTGGACCCAGGGCGACACGAACCGGAAGCTGATGACCTCCTCGCGGGTCGACGGTGCCTGGTCCGCGGCCCCGACGCCGCTCTCCACCAACCCCACCGGCTACGCCCTCGGCCTGGTCACCGTCGACGGCGCCAACCGGCCCGTCGCCGTATGGCAGCAGTCCACCGGCCGCTTCATCACCCAGCTGCGCGCGGCCACCACCGCGCCCGCGCCCGCCAAGCCGCTGCCCGCCTGGCGGGACTTCAGCGGTGACGGCAAGGGCGACCTCCTCGGGCTCACGTCGGCCGGTGCGCTGACCGTGCGGACGGGCAGTGGGACCGGCGGGCTCGGGACCGGGGCCTCGGCGACCGGTTGGCCGGCGACGTCGACGGTCGTTCCGTTCGGGGACCTCTCGGGCGACCGCTGCGACGACGTGCTCGTACGGAGCGCGGCGGGCGTGCTGACCCGCCACGACGGCGGCTGCGGGACGGCCTTCGCGCCGAACGCGCCGAAGCTGACGATCGGTTCGGGCTGGCAGGTGTACGACGCGCTGACCGCGCCGGGCGACCTGACCGGCGACGGCCGCACGGACCTGCTGGCGCGTACGCCGGCTGGTGAGCTGTGGATGTACGCCGACGACGGCGCGGGCAAGTTCAAGGGCCGCGTGAAGATCGGTGCCGGCTGGCAGACGTTCGACACGATCGTCGGCGTCGGCGACCTGAACGGCGACAAGGCCGGCGACCTGCTCGCCCGGGACACGGCCGGTGTGCTGTGGCGGTACAACGGCACCGGCAAGGGCACGTTCGCGACCCGGGTGAAGATCGGCCCCGGCTGGCAGACGTACAACACGCTCGCGGCCGTCGGTGACATCACCGGCGACGGCAAGGCGGACCTGGTCGGCCGCGACACGACCGGCGCGCTGTACCGCTACAACGGCACCGGCGCGGGCACGTTCGCGGGCCGCGTGAAGATCGGCGGCGGCTGGCAGATGTACAAGACGCTGTCGTGACGTGTGACGTGTAGTTCGGGGGCCCGTACGGTGGAAGCTCGCCGTACGGGCCTCCTGACGTCCTCGGGCGACGTGAACGGCGCGGGCGGGGCCACGGGGCCGTGGCGGATACCCGATCGGTTCCGGGGAGCGAAACGGCTATGCTCGGGTGTGTTGTGCCGAGGGCCATTAGCTCAATTGGCAGAGCAGCGGACTTTTAATCCGTTGGTTGTCGGTTCGAGTCCGACATGGCCTACAGGTGGCGGGGGAGGGGAAACCCTCCGACCCGCCGGGGAGCGCCCCGACCGGTTTCGTCCGGTCGGGGCGCTTCGTCGTTCGGCGGCGAACCGCCGGGTCCGTGTCGTGCCATCGGTGTTCGACAAGGCCCCCGTATTGCTGAAAGCCGGCCGAGGCGGTGGGTCACCTGGTCCGGTGGCGATACCTGGGCGTGCGCGTGGCAGTTCGCTGGGTGGACCTGCCCTCTGCGAACGGATACGCCTGTGCGAATGACCGACATCGAGCGTTGCGAGGTCCGGCCCGGGCAACTCGTCGAGTTCACGCTCAGTCCGGAGACCGTGGCCGTGGCGACCGGGCTGCCGGAGGACGTCCGGCCGCCCGCGTACATCCAGGAGTCGCACATCAGGACCGTACGGTCCGTGCGCGAGGCCGGGTTGTACCTCCCGACCTGGCTCGCCACGGCGTTCGACCTCCCGGGCGGCCCGGTCGATCTCGACGCGCTCCAGGACGCCCTGCACACCTGGACGCTCCGGCACGAGACCTTGCGCAGCGGCTTCCGCTGCGACGGCGGCAGGACGCGCCGGTTCACACTCGCCGCCGATGAGGTGTGCCTGCGCCGGGAGGTGGTCGGCGACTTCCCCGTCGCGTCGGACCTGGCCCGGTATCTCCAGGACCGTATCGACACCGCGACGTACGCGCTCAACTGGCCGAACCTCCTCTACGCGGCCGTCGTGCGGGACGACTGCACGAGCGTGTACATGGCGTTCGACCACAGCAACGTCGACGGCCACTCCCTCCAGCTCATCCCCGCAGAGATCCACGAGCTCTACGCGGCGGCCGTCGACGGCCGTGCCGTGGAGCGGGCGCCGGTCAGCAGTTACGTCGACTTCTGCGAGGTCGAACGGGCCGACGCGGACCGGATCGACGGCCACCACGATGTCGTCTCCCGCTGGCGGGAGTTCATCCGCCGCTGCGACGGCACGATGCCGAACCTCCCCGTCGACCTCGGCCTGGACGATCCGGGCGGGCCCGGCGGCGCGATGCCCGCGCAGCTGCTCATGAACGAGATGCTCGTGGACGCGGACACCGCCGCCGCGTTCGAGTCCTACTGCCGGCCGTACGGCGGAAGCCTCGTGGGCTTTCTCGCCGCCACCAGCCTCGTCGTCCACGAGATCGGCGGCGAACCCGTGTACCGCACGGTCGTACCGTTCCACACCCGCGTGAAGTCCCGGTGGTCGGACTCCGTGGGCTGGTACGTCGGCGGTGTACCGATCGAGATCCCGGTGGCGGCCGACTTCCCCGGCGCCCTGGCGGCCGTGCGCCGCGCCCTGCGGGCGAACCGGCCACTGGCCCGCGTCCCCCTCGCCCGGGTGCTCGACCTGCTCGGCCCGGACCTCCGCCCGACCTCGCTCGACCTGCACGCGGCCGTCTCGTTCCTGGACGCCCGGGGGATCCCCGGGTCGGAACGCTGGGTCGAGTGGAAGGCGTACGGACTGGGCCGGGTGTCGTACGGCGACAAGGTCGGCATCTGGTTCAACCGGCTTCACGAGGGCGTCTGGTTCGCCGCCCGCCACCCGGACACCGCCGTGGCGCACAAGAACATGCGGTTGTACGTCGAGCGGCTGCGGGATCTCGTCCTCTCGGTGACCCGCGCGGAACGCGACCCGGTCCCGCCCGTCTGATCGTCACGCCAGCCACTGGCCGTTGCGCATCAGGTCGCGGGCGGTGATCTCGTTCGCCTCGCGCCAGGCCTGGACGCGGCGCGGGGTGATGCGGAACCAGCGGTACCGGGTGGATTCCTCGCGGGGGTCGAAGCCGGTGCGGGCGGTGAAGCGGTCGGCGTGGTCGCGGGGGAGCGCGTCCATCGCCAGGACCTCGACATCGCCGTCGATCATGGTGACGTCGCGGGTGGAGCCGAGGGCGAGGCGTGCGGCCCCGGTGGCGGTCAGGTTCCGGCCGGTCGGGTTGTCCGCGAGGGTGGCCGCGAGCACGGCCTCGCCGTCCCAGTCGAAGGAGAGCGGCACCAGGTACGGGACGCCGTCGGCCGAGGCGCTGGCCACCCAGATGTCCACGTCGTGGGCGAGCCGGTGCTCGGTGTCGCGGCGGCGCTCGGCGCGGGAGCGGGGCGCGGCGCTCGTCTTTCCCTGGGTGGCGGTCATGGTCGTTCCTCCTGTTGTCGGTGGGTGTTCAGCATCCTTCTGTGCGCGGTGTCGCCGCTTCCGTGCCGACCACGGAACGTCCACGGATAATGGCTCGGTGTCCACTCCTGTGATCTCGGCCCGCGAGGCCGACGTCCTCGCGCTGCTCGGCGAGCACCTCAGCAACGCGGAGATCGCCGCCCGGTTGTTCATCTCCGTACGCACCGTCGAGTCGCATGTCTCCTCGCTGCTGCGCAAGTTGGAGGTACCGGACCGGCGTGCGCTCTCCCGGCGCGCGGCCGGGGACGCCCGTTCCCGCGAGTCCCGCTCCGCGCCCGCCCTCCCCGCACCCCTGACCGCCTTCATCGGCCGGGCGCGGGAGCGCGCGGAGTTGGCCGCGGCGGTCCGGACGCACCGGCAGGTGACCGCCGTCGGCCCCGGCGGAGTGGGCAAGACGCGGCTCGCGCTGGCGGTCGCGGCGGAGACCGCCGCCGACTTCGCCGACGGCGTGTGGTTCGTCGACCTGGTGCCGGTCACCGATCCCGAGCGGGTGGGGGCCGCGGTCGCCGCCGCCATGGGGGTGGGCGAGCAACCCGGCCGCGGCATCGACGACGCGCTGCTCGCCGCCCTGGCGGACCGTGAGGCGCTGCTCGTCCTGGACAACTGCGAGCAGATACGCGACGGGGTGGCGCCGTTCCTGGAACGGCTGTTGACGGCCTGCCCGCGCGTACGGGTGCTCGTCACGAGCCGCGCCCGGCTGATGGTCCCCTTCGAACGGGTCTTTCCCGTACCGCCGTTGTCGCGCGCCGGAGACGGCGATTCCGACGCGGTGGCGCTCTTCCTGGACCGGGCGGGGGCCGTCGACGCGGCCGGCGCGTTCGCGGATCCGGCGGTGCACGACCGGATCGTGGCCCTCTGCGAACGGCTCGACGGCATGGCCCTCGCGATCGAGCTCGCGGCGGCCCGGATGCCCACGCTCGGCCTCGACGGCCTCCTGGCGGGCCTCGCCGACCAGCTCCGTATCCTCGCCGGCGGATCCCGCGCACAGGACCGGCACCGGTCGGTACGGGCGGTCCTCGACTGGAGCCACGACCTGCTCGCCCCGGCGGACCGGGCGCTGCTGCGCCGCGTGTCGGTGTTCGTCGTGCCGTTCACGGCGGAGGCGGCGGGGGAGGTCGCCGGGTTCGGTCCGCTCGATCCGTACGCCGTCGCGGATGGTCTTGGACGGCTCGCCGAGCAGAGCCTGCTGACGGTGACACCGTCCGGGACCGGTACGCGGTACCGGGCCCTGGAGACCATCCGCCAGTACGGTGCGGAGCGGCTCGCCGCTGCCGCTGCCGACGAGCTGACGGCCGTACGCAAGCGGCATGTGGGCTGGTGCTTCGCCACGGCAACGGAGTTGGCGGGGCCGGGCGGTGAAGGCGCCGACTGGCGCGCCCGGTTCGACGCCGTGGCGGACGACCTCCGGTCCGCCCTGGCCTGGGCCGCCGCCCGGCCGGAACTGCGCGAGGACGCCCACCGACTCGCCCTGTCCCTGGCCGAGTCGGCCTTCACCCGGCATCTGCTCGGCGAGGCACAGGAGCGGTACGAACAGGCCGCGGCGCTCGCGAGCGGTGACGGGCCGGGCGCCCGGCCCGCATCCGGTGCCCTCCGGCAGGCCGCCGCCGTCGCCGGGTGTCGCAGGCTCGGCGACGACATGTTCCGGCTGCACCGCGCCGCCGCCGAGGCCGCCCGCCGGGCCGGGGACGACCCCGGTGCCGGCCGTGACCTGGCGGCCGCCGCCACCGTCGCGTACCGCTTCTCCAGCGAGTTCGCGCGGGTTCCGGCCGTGGACGAGGTGACCGGCCTGCTCGCCGCCGCGCGCGCGTCGGCCGGTGACGACGCGGCCGCCGAGGCCGCCGTCGCGCTCGCCGAGGCGGCCGTGGTCGCGGACGCGTTCGGCGCGGTCCAGGGGGACAGCGAGAACACGGCGGTGGAGACGGTCGCGCTCGCCGAGCGGGCCGTCGCGCTGGCCCGCCGCGCGGGCGACCCGGTCGGGGAGTCCGCCGCCCTCGACGCGCTGTCCGGTGCCCAGTCCTGGGCCGGTGACTCGTTCGCCGCCGCCGCTGCCGCCCGGCGCCGTATCGACATCCTGACGTCCGGTTCCGGCCACGGCACCCCCGCCCGTACGCATGAACTCATGGACGCCCTCGCCATGGCCGCCGGCACCGCCCTCGGTGTGGGTGACCTGCCGGCCGCCCGCCGCTGGGGCGGGCAGCTCGCCGACCATCCGCTCCTGGCCGAGGTCGGCCACCACGCCATGTCCTGGCTCCTGGTCGCGGACGCGTTCGCCGGCCACGGCGACGAGGTGGTCGCCGCCGGGACGCGGTTCCTCGACGCGTGGGAGCAGAGCGGCCGCCGCCGGTCCTTCTCCCTCGGCCCGGCCGCCGCGTCGGTCGCCCTGGTCCACGGGCTGCGCGGGGACCACGAGGCCCGGGCGGAGTGGCTGGTGATCGCAGACCGGGCGGGTACGGACGCCGAGTACCGGCACGGTTACGGCGCGGTCCTCGACGCCCTCGTCCTGCTGCACCAGGGCGACCCGGACGCGGCACTCGAACGGGTGGCACCCGAGCCGGGTCAGGTGTGGAAGTGGGTCTCCTGGATCTGGCTGCACTGGTACGTGACCCTCAGGGCCGAGGCCTCGGTACTCGCCGGGCACCCGGACGCCCGCGCCCGGATCGCCGCCGCCCGTACGACCCTCGCCCGTACGACCGTCGACCGCACGACCCTCGCCGGCAATCCGGTCGCCACCGCCCAACTCGACCGGGCGGAGGCGCTGCTCGCCCGTGACGCCCGTGACGCCCGTGACGCCGGTGACGCCGGTGACGTCGTCCCGCGTCTGCTCGCCGCGGCCAAGGCGTTCGATGCGGCCGGCTGCCCCTACCAGGCGGCCCGCACCCTGCTCCTCGCCGGAGGCCCGCACGCCGCCACCGGTTCGGCCGCGCTCGCCGGCCTCGGTCTCGGTCCCGGCCTCGCGCCCGCGAGCTAGGCGGCGGACGTCTGGGTGACGCGCCAGAGCCGGCGCGGCAGTTCGCCCTCCTCGAAGGCGTGCACCTCGTCGAGGGTCCAGCCCTCCGCGAGCGCGTCGACGAGCGCGCGCGAGAAGAAGTGGACGGCGAACCCGCCGTGTTCGTGGATGTCGTCCCCGTGCGCCACGCCCGTGCCGTAGTGCGCGTCGCCGGTGTGCCGGACGGTGTAGACGAAGACACCGCCCGGCCGCAGGACTCGCCGGACCTCGCCGACCAGCGCGTGGATCTCCGCCGTGGACAGCGCCATGCACAACAGCATGTGCGCGAAGACCGCGTCGGCCGAGCCGTCGGCCGCCGCCAGCGGCTCCCGTACGTCCTGGACCGCGGTGGTCACCCGGTCCGCGACCCCCTCCGCCCGGGCCGCCTCGCGGAGCTGGGCGAGCCCGGTCCCGCTGAAGTCGGTGGCCAGGACCGTGAAGCCCTCGTGGGCGAAGTGGAGGGCGTCACGGCCGTGCCCGGCGCCGAGTTCGAGGACGTCCCGCGCGCCACGCCGCCCGAAGAGCGCGGCGGCGTGACGGGCCGGCTCGGAGGGCTCGGAGCCGTACATCCCCGGATGGGTCGCGTACGTGGACTGCCAGTGGCGCCGCTGCTCAGCCCCGAGCCCCGCTCCGAGCCCCGCCCCGAGCCCCGCGTCGGGCATGCCCCCATCGCTCGTCGTCATGGCTCCGACAGTACGACCCGAGCTTGGCTCGCGTACGGCTCAGAGGCCCAGCGCCGCCAGCCGGTCCGGGTCCGCGATGATGGCGATCTGCGTGATGCGGTCGCCCTCGATCGTGAAGGCCATCAGACCGGACACGCGGCCGCCGTCCGCGTACGAGACGATGCCCGGCGCGCCGTTGACCAGCACGTCCTTGTACGAGCGGCGGTACGGCGCGTAGGTGAGCGCCTGGTTGATGACCGCCTCGGCGCCGCGCACCAGCTTCGAGGCCGCGGCGAGCACCTTGCCGCCGTCCGCCCGCAGCAGCACGTCCGGGTCGAGCACCGCGAGCAGGCCCTCGAAGTCACCGCCCTGCGAGGCCGCCATGAACGCGTCGACCACCTCGCGCTGACGGCTGACGTCCGGCGCCGGGCCCGGCGCCGCGCCCTGGACACGGCGGCGGGCCCGGCTGGCGAGCTGGCGCGTCGCGGCCGGGGTGCGGTCCACGATCGGGGCGATCTCGTCGAAGGACACCGCGAACATGTCGTGCAGCACGAAGGCGAGCCGCTCGGCCGGCCCCAGCGTCTCCAGGACCACGAGCAGCGCGAGCCCGACCGAGTCGGTGAGCAGCGCCTCCTCCTCGGGGTCGGTCGTGCGGTCCGCGTCGCGGACCAGCGGATCGGGGACGTAGTACTCCAGCGGGTCCTCGCGGCGCGAGGCGCGCGAGCGCAGCATGTCCAGGCAGACGCGGCCGACGACGGTGGTCAGCCAGCCGCTCATGTTCCGTATGTCGCTCAGGTCGGACCGGCTGAGCTTGAACCACGCCTCCTGGACGGCGTCCTCGGCCTCGCTCAGCGAGCCGAGCATCCGGTAGGCGACCGCCTTGAGGTGCGTGCGGTCGGCCTGGAAGCGCGCGGCCAGCAGGTCCTTGTCGTCCGAGTCCATCGGTGCTCGTCCCCTCGTAGAACGTAGATACCGTCATGCCGTCATCGGCATGACGTACGGCGCCCGCGAAACGTGACGCCGAAGTCCCTCGAACGTCCCCCCGGACGTCCGCTGCGTGAGATCCCCTGCCGTCCCCCGCCGCACGCCCGGATTTCCCCGGCCGATCCGACGAACCCCCGGGATTTGCCACTTCAGCGAAACGATCTTCGCCCGTAGATTTTCATGCATGACGACAACCGCGCAGGTCAACGCCGTACTTCGTACCCCGCCCGCCTCTCCGCAGGCCGCCGCGGCCTACTTCTCCGCCAGCCTCGCCTTCCACGCCGACGTCTCCGACGTCGCCGGCGCCCTCGCCGCCGACGGCGACCCCGGCTTCGTGGTCATCGACTCCCGCTCCACCGCGTCCTGGGACCAGGGCCACGTCCCCGGCGCACTCCACCTGCCGACCGCGCTCATCGCCGAGCAGGCCGAGCAGCTGCTCGACAAGTCCGTCCCCGTGGTCACGTACTGCTGGGGCCCCGGCTGCAACGGCGGCACCCGCGCCGCGCTCGCCCTGGCGCAGCTGGGCTTCCAGGTGAAGGAGATGCTCGGCGGCTTCGAGTACTGGGTCCGCGAGGGCTTCGCGTACGAGACGTGGGAGGGCCCGGCGAAGAAGGACGCCGACCCGCTGACCGCCCCGGTCGACTCCGAGGACTGCGGCTGCTGAGGCCGCGGGGGTCATGCGATTAGGGGATCTGCTCGCCATGCCGTAAGGTCATATTCACCGACGCGGGGTGGAGCAGCTCGGTAGCTCGCTGGGCTCATAACCCAGAGGTCGCAGGTTCAAATCCTGTCCCCGCTACTCAGTAGCAACGAAGGCCCGGATCCAGTCACTGGATCCGGGCCTTCGTCGTGTGTGACTCCGTGGTTTTGACCTTTACGCGGTCGATGACGACGAAGCCGACGAAGGAGTACGTGACCGGCCTCGGCCGGATGTACGTCGACGACCCGCGCTTCACCGTCAACTACGACCAGCACGGCGAGGGCACCGCCCTTCTCGTCCGGGACGCGATGAAGGTCTACGCGGAGCGGAACCTGTAGCGGAACCTGTCACGGAGGCGGCGGTCCTTGTCCCCCACATGGCCGAGCGGGGGTCGCAGCGCGGCGCGGCTCCCGCCACCCTGGGGAGGGCGCGGTACCGTCCGTCGCCGTGCCGTGTACGGACCGGGCAGGAGAGCACAGGTGGGCCAGGGGCAGGGCCGGGGGAAGGGCAACGGGAACGGCCGGGGGAACGGGCGGGCGAACGGGCAGAGGAACGGGTGGGTCTACGGACTGGGCGGCGGTCCGGCGAACGGCCGCGGCGGCCCGCAGGCGAACGGGCTCGACCGGCCGGCGGGCGGGGGCCGGGCGCCGCGCGGCGGGCGGGCCGAGCGGGCCCGCCGGTTCATCCGGGCGCTGCCGCCGCTGGTGATCCTCGGCGGAGTCGTCTTCGACCTGTCCACCCCCGCCTCGTACACGGCCTCCCCGATGTTCTCGGCCGCGCCGCTCATCGCCGCGCCCTTCTTCTCGATGCTGACGACGCTGGTCACCTGCATCGCCGCGGTCCTCGCCAGCGTCGGGCTGCACCTCTACAACGACACCGCCACCGACGTCCCCGCCCTCACCGGGACCCTGACCGTCGTCACCGTCTCCGCCCTCGCCCTGCTCATCAACCGGGTCGTGCGCCGCAGCGGCGAACGGCTCGCGTCGGCGCGGGTGATCGCGGAGACCGCGCAGAAGGCCGTGCTGCCGACGCCCGCCGAGCGGATCGGCGGGCTCCAGGTCGCGGCCCGGTACGAGGCCGCGCAGGCGGACGCGTTCATCGGCGGTGACCTGTTCGCCGTCCAGGACACCCCCTACGGGGTACGGCTGGTGGTCGGTGACGTGCGCGGCAAGGGGCTGGACGCGGTCGAGGCGGTCGCGGTCGTGATCGGCGCCTTCCGGGAGGCGGCCGAGCAGGAGTCGAGTCTGGAGGGCGTAGCGCAGCGGCTCGAACGGGCGCTGGCCCGGGAGGGCACGCGCCGCTCCGGCCTCGACGCCTTCGAGGGCTTCACCACCGCCGTCCTGGCCGAGATCCCGCGCGGCGACGGGCGGGTACGGATCGTCAATCGCGGCCACCCCGAACCGCTGCTGCTGTACGCGGACGGGGGCCTGGCGCTCCTGGAGCCGACCGAGCCCGCGCTGCCGCTGGGCATGGGCGAGCTGGCCGCCTGGCCGGACCGGGCCGACGAGGCCCCGTACCCGCCGGGCGCCACGCTCCTCCTCTACACCGACGGCCTCTCCGAGGCGCGGGACGCGGCGGGGGACTTCTACGAACCGGCCGAGCGGCTCGCCGGGCGGATCTTCCCGGGGCCGGAGGAGCTGCTCGACGCGCTCGTCGACGACGTCCGCCGGTACACGGGCGGCGGGGCCACCGACGACATGGCGCTGCTCGCGGTGAGCCGGCCCGCAGAGGGCCAGCCGGACCGGCGCCGGACGATGCCCGTGGTGCCCTGACCGACGCGGTGACAGTCACTGTGACCATCCGTAGTGGAGAGGTACCGCTGCGATAACAATTGATGCACCGTCAGTTCCCGGTTCCCTGTGAAAGTCTGGACTGAAGCAGGATCAAATCGGTCTGTACCAGCTCAATCTCGCGGATGATCAACAGGAACAGCTTGGAATCCGGCCCTCGCGTCTATTAACGTTCGATAACGCAGCGCGGTCGTCCCAGCCGTCGTAAGAGACGGCACCGTGCGCACGCGCCGAATCCTGAAAGGGAACCGGGGAACCACTACTTGGGGTGAATCGGACACCGTCGTACTCGTACGACACCGTCCGTAGGAGACCTTCCTGCTCCGAACCCGTCAGCTAACCCGGTAGGCGAGAAGGAAGGAAAGGAGTACGCCTCCGTGGCGTCCAACAGCCCTGCCCCTGAAGGTCTTTCAGACAGGTTCAACGCGTTCGGCGCTCGTGGCGCCGCCGGGACGGACGACGACGCGACCACGTGGGGGGAGTGGAACCCCACCGAGGACTCCCTGCGCCAGCAGGCCCGTTCGGGTGGCCGCCACCGTGTCGTGAAGCAGCGCTCCGGCTTCGCCCGCTCCTCCACCGTCCTCGGCGTCGGTGTCATCGCGGCCGTCGGCGCGGGCGGCATGGCGACCGCCAAGGACAAGCCCCCGGTCTCGATATCGCTCCCCGACCTCAACCTGCCGGACGCCTCCGAGCTGCCCGGCGTCGGCGAGTTCCTCTCCGACGGTGCTGAGGGCACGGACGGTTCGGGCTCCGGGACGAACAACCCGCAGCCGCTCACCGCCACCCTCGCCCTGCCGGCCGAGAGCGCCGGAAAGACCGCGGGGACCGAGAGCACCGCCTCCGCCGCGACGGCCGACGCCGGCGAGGCGCTGCGCGCCCGCATCCTCCAGCAGGCCGAGCAGCAGCAGGCCAACGCCGACGCCGCCGAGAAGGCCGCGGCGGAGAAGGCGGCCGCCGAGAAGGCCGCCGCCGAGGCCGCGGTCCAGGCCGAGAAGGCCGAGAAGGAAGCGGCCGCGGCGAAGAAGAAGGCCGAGGAGGAAGCGGCGGCGAAGGCCGAGGCGGAGCGTCTGGCGAAGCTCGCCGCGAGCTACTCGCTGCCCACGTCCTCGTACACCCTCACCTCCACGTACGGCCAGTCCGGCTCCATGTGGTCCTCCGGCCAGCACACCGGCCTCGACTTCGCGGCGCCCACCGGCACGCCGGTCAAGGCGGTGAACGGCGGCACGATCAAGTCGGCGGGCTGGTCCGGCTCGTACGGCTACCGGATCGTCCTGGAGCTGGAGGACGGTACGGAGGTCTGGTACGCGCACCTGTCCTCGATGACGGTGAGCGCCGGCCAGTCCGTGGGCACCGGCGACACCATCGGCCGCGTGGGCGCGACCGGCAACGTGACCGGCCCGCACCTGCACCTGGAGATCCACACCCCGGGCGGCTCGGGCCTGGACCCGGCGGCCTGGCTGGCGAACAAGGGCATCTCGGTCTGACGCGAGGGTGCCTCCCACGCCTCCCGACTCCGGCAGTCCTGGCGGCACCCCCCCGACGTCGGGGCTGCCGGAATACCCCGTCATGGGACGGTCGTTGACCGTCCCATGACCTCTCTCCGCCCGCTGGGCAGCTCGGACCTGCACGTCTTCCCGCTCGCGCTGGGCGGCAACGTCTTCGGCTGGTCCGCCGACCAGGCACAGACGTTCGCCGTCCTCGACGCCTACACCGCCGCCGGCGGCAACTTCGTCGACACCGCCGACATGTACTCCGCCTGGGCCGAGGGCAATCAGGGCGGCGAGTCCGAGACGCTGATCGGCAAGTGGCTCGCCGGCCGCGGCAACCGCTCCGAGGTCGTCGTCGCCACGAAGGTCGGCGCCCACCCCCGGTACAAGGGGCTCGCCGCGACCACGATCAAGGCCGCCGTCGAGGAGTCGCTGCGCCGCCTCGGCACCGACTACATCGACCTGTACTACTCGCACTTCGACGACCCGGCCGTCCCCGTCGAGGAGATCGTCACCGCGCTCGACCAGCTGGTGAAGGACGGCAAGGTGCGGGCCGTCGCCGCCTCCAACATCTCGCCCGAGCGGCTCCAGGCCTCCCTCGACTTCGCCGAGACCGAGGGCCTCGCCCGCTACGTCGCCCTGCAGCCGCACTACAACCTGCTCTCGCGCGACACGTACGAGGGCGAGCTCCTGGCCACCACCGAGCGGGCCGGGCTCGCCGCCCTCCCGTACTTCGCGCTGGCGTCCGGCTTCCTCACGGGCAAGTACCGCCCCGGGAAGACCGTCGACAGCGTCCGCGCCGAGGGCGCCGCCGAGCACGCCGAGACCGAGCGGGGCCGCCGGATCCTCGCCGCGCTCGACACCGTGGCCGAGGCGCACGAGGCGGAGGTCGCCACCGTCGCCCTGGCCTGGCTCGCCTCCCGGCCGACGGTCACGGCGCCGATCGCCTCGGCCCGTACGGTCGAACAGCTGCCGGCCCTGATGGCGGTGGCGGACCTGCGGCTGACGCCGTCGGAGGTGGACCTTCTGACGAAGGCGTCGGAGGCGTCGGAGGCGTAGGGGGTACGGGGGTCAACTCTGGTACGGGTTGTAGCCGCCGTAGTCGAGGTACTGCGGCGGCGCCCAGACCCGGCCGGTCGCCCGCGCGGCGTATGTGAGGGCGGGGGAGGCGACCGGCTTGCGCTGCCAGAGGTGGTGCAGCAGCTCCTGCTCGCGGGCCGTGAAGTCGGGGTCCGGCGCGCCGCGCTGGGCGCGGTGGCGCAGGAAGGCGAGCGTCGTCGCGAACGCCTCGTACTCGCCGACCGCGGTGGCGGCCGGCGGGCCGTACGTACGGCGGGCGAAGTCGCGGGCCATGGAGCGCGCCCGCATCGAGGAGAGCGCGAGCGGCTCGGCGGGCGAGAGCCAGCCGGCCGCCGCGTACGCCGGGAGCTGGCCGGATATCGTGCGCAGTTCGCGCTGCCTGCTCCATATCGCGAGCCAGGTCAGCAGGCCGAAGGCGGGCACCATGAACATGCCGTAGACCAGGATGAAGCCCAGCGGCCCGAGGAGGGTCGCGGAGCCGTTCCACAGGGCGTGCATGAGCATGGCGAGGAGCAGTCCGGCGAGCGGCAGCAGGACCCGGCGCACCCGCAGGAACTTCCGGCGCGAGGTGGCGAGGGCGGCGAAGGCGAAGCCGAGGCCGGTGAAGACGGTGAAGAGCGGATGCGCGAACGGCGACATCACGATCCGTACGAAGAAGGTGCCGGCGGTCATGGAGCCGAGGCCGCCGGAGCCGAGGTCCTGGTCCTCGCCGAAGGCGTTGCCGAGATAGAGGATGTTCTCGGTGAAGGCGAAGCCGGTGGCGGTGAAGCCGGCGACGACGACGCCGTCGACGAGACCGGTGAAGTGCCGTCTGCGGAAGAGGAAGATCAGCAGGATGGCGGCCCCCTTGGCGCTCTCCTCGACGACCGGGGCGACGACCGTGGCGCCGAGGGACTCGGCGGAGGCGGGGTCGGCGGTGGCGGTCGCGATCCAGCGGACCGCGAAGGAGTTGGCGAGGATCGCGACGAGCGTGGCGGCGCAGGCGCCCCAGGCGAAGGCGAAGATCAGGTTCTTCCACGGGCCCGGTTCGACCCGGTCCAGCCAGCGGAACGCGGCGAGCAGCAGCGGGACGGGCAGGACGGCGAGCCCGAGGCCGACGAGGAATCCCTCGGTGCCGGTCTGCTCCCGCACGATCGCGAGGATCACCAGCGCGCAGAGCGCGAGCACGGTGATCACGGCGACGGCCCGGACCACCTTGCTGCGCCAGAAGGCGCGACGAGGCCTGTAGCGCCACTGGGCGCGGTCCGGAACGGCCGGGAAGGCCGGCTCCTCGGTGTCCCGGGTGGGGACGGGGGCGCTGTTCGACACGTGAGCGACCCTAACGAGGAGTACTGACACCTGCGAGGGTGTTCTCCGCTTTCCGCTACTTCCTGCGGTTACTTCCTGTGGAAAAGCAGGTCGTGCACGAGATGGCCCTTGTTCAGGCCCTGCCCCTCGAAGCGGGTGAGGGGGCGGAAGTCCGGGCGGGGCGCGTAGCCGCCGTCGGGCCGGGTGTTCGCGAAGTCGGGGTGGGCGGAGAGGACATCGAGCATCTGCTCGGCGTACTCCTCCCAGTCGGTGGCGCAGTGCAGGACGGCGCCGGGCTTCATCCGGGTCGCGAGCAGGGTGAGGAACTCGGGCTGGATCAGGCGCCGCTTGTGGTGGCGCTTCTTCGGCCAGGGGTCCGGGAAGTAGACGCGGCAGCCGTCCAGGGCGTCGGGGCGGAGCATCTCGCGGAGCAGGATGATCGCGTCGCCGTTGGCGACCCGGACGTTCTCCAGACCGCCCCGGTCGGCGAGACCGAGCAGGTTGCCCTGGCCGGGGGTGTGGACGTCCACGGCGAGGATGCCGGTGCCGGGGTCGGCGGTGGCCATCTGGGCGGTGGCCTCGCCCATGCCGAAGCCGATCTCCAGGACGACGGGCAGCCCGCCGAACATCTCGTTCAGGTCGAGGACGCGCTTGCCGTCGATGTCGAGACCCCAGTCGGGCCACCGCTTGAGCATCGCCTCGGCCTGCCCGGTGGTGACGCGGCTACGACGCGGCTGGAAGCTACGGATCCGCCGCTCGTGATGCGACCCGGCAGGATCGGGCAAAGGCCCTTCCCCAGCGGCGAACCGCTGACTGCCGCGCTGGAAGACGGGCGGCTCGACAGGGGCGACGGTTTCACGGATCTCAGACACAATGAGCCCAATTCTACGGTGCCCGCCGTGGCGGGCCGTATGGTCACAAGAACGCCAGGGCCCTGCGGGCCACCTCGCGGCCGATCGGCAGGGACGCCGTCGCCGCAGGCGAAGGCGCGTTCAGGACGTGGACCGTCCGCGCCGCCTCGCGGATCAGGAAGTCGTCCACCAGCGTCCCGTCCCGCAGCACCGCCTGCGCCCGGACCCCCGCCGCCGCCCGCCGCAGATCCGTTTCCTCCACCGACGGCAGCAGCCGCCGCACCGCCTCCGTGAACGCCCGCTTCGACAGCGACCGCCGCAGCTCACCCGCGCCGTACCGCCAGTGCTCCCGGGCGATCTGCCACGACCCCGGCCACGCCAGCGTCCCCGCCAGCTCGCCGGGCCGGACGACCGACCAGTCGTACCCCTCCCGCGCCAGCGCCGGCACCGCGTTCGGCCCCACGTGCACGCCGCCGTCGACGCCCCGGGTCAGATGGACCCCGAGGAAGGGGAAGGCCGGGTCCGGGACGGGATAGACCAGGCCCCGGATCAGCGACGGATCGGCCAGCTCGTAGTACTCGCCCCGGAAGGGCACGATCCGCATCCCCGGATCGTCCCCGGCAAGCCGCGCCACCCGGTCGCAGTGCAGCCCCGCGCAGTTCACGAGGACCCGCCCCCGCACCACCGCCCCGCCCGCCGTACGGACCGCGACACCCCAGGGCCGGCGGTCGACGGCGGTGACCTCGGAGCCGTACCGGATCCGTGCCCCGGACGCCTCGGCGAGCTGCGCCGCCACCGCTCCGTAGTCGCAGATCCCGGTCGTGCCGACATGGATCGCGGCGAGGCCCCGCACGTTCGGTTCGTACGCGGCGATCTGCGCGGGGCCCAGCTCCCGCACCGGGATGCCGTTCTCCCGGCCGCGCTGCACGAGCGCGTGCAGCCGCGGCAGCTCGTCGCGGTGGGTCGCGACGATCAGTTTTCCGGTGACCTCGTGGGGCAGCCCGTACTCGGCGCAGAACTTGACCATCTCGGCCGCGCCCCGGACGGCGAACCGTGCCTTGAGGGAGCCGGGGCGGTAGTAGATCCCGCTGTGGATCACCCCGCTGTTCCGTCCGGTCTGGTGGCGGCCCGGGCCGTGCTCCTTCTCCAGGACCGTGACGCGAGTGCCGGGCGCGGCACGCGTCAGGGCGTACGCCGTCGACAGACCGACGATTCCGCCGCCGATCACGATCACGTCGCAGTCGACGTCGTGCGATGACACCTGCATCACCTCCCACCCCGATAGTGCACTGGCCCACTGACAGAACGGCTAAACCCACTGGGACACGCGTCACCCCGGGATGTCCCCGAGATCATCATGTGCTCGTCCCCGGCTCACGCCGAGGTCGCTCCCGGGCCACTCCAGGGTCACTTCGGGGTCACCCCGGCACTCGGTGCCGCCGGCCCTCCGGCCCCCGGATCACGCCGGGGTCATCAGCAGAGGGCGGGCCCGCTCCCGTAGTTCCATGACCCTCGGTTCGTCCCCGTACGGTTCGAGCCGGTGCAGCAGGTCCCGTACGTACTCGGTGGTGCGGGCGGACGAGATCCGGCCGGCCACCTCCACCGCGCGCGTGCCCGCCGCGCAGGCCGCGTCCAGGTTGCCCGACTCCAGCTCCGCGACCGCCGACACCACGAGCCGCAGCCCGTGCGAGCGGACGAACTCCTCCGTCGGCCGGGACAGCGCCTGCTCCGTGAAGCGCCGCACCTGGCGGGGCGCCTTCAGGTCCCGGTAGCACTCGGCGGCGTCCGCGCAGAACCGGTCGTACGAGTAGAAGCCCAGCCACGACGGGTCGGCGTCGCCCTCCCGCGAGCGCTCCAGCCAGCCCTCGGCCGCCTTGAGCGCCGCCGCGGCGGCCGTGCCGTCGTTGGCCTTCGCGTGCGCGCGGGCCTCGACGAGCCGGAAGAAGGACATGGTGCGGGCGGTGGCGAGCCCGCGGTTGCGCTCCAGGGCGGCCTGGGCGAGGTCCACGCCCTCGTCGGCGAAGCCCCGGTAGGTTGCCTGGAGGGACATGGAGGCGAGGACGTAGCCGCCCAGGGGCACGTCGGCGGCGGCGCGGGCGAGGCGCAGCGCCTGGATGTAGTAGCGCTGGGCGGCTTCCTGCTGGCCGGTGTCGAACGCCATCCAGCCGGCGAGGCGGGTCAGCTCGGCCGTCGCGCCGAAGAGCGCGCGGCCGACCTCGTCCGAGTACGAGCCGAGCAGCAGCGGCGCGGCGTCGACGCGTAAGCACTCCGGAACCATCGAGGAGCGCCAGTCGCCGCCGCCGTACTTGGAGTCCCAGCGGCGCGCGTCCTCGGCGGCCTCCCGGAGTTTGGAGACGTCGCTGTGCCCCACGCGCGCGTGGAGGCCGGATTCGGGCCCGTCGGCCGCCACCGGGGCCGCCTCCGCGGGCTCGACCAGGCGCTCGACGGAGGAGTCGGCGGGCGTTATCAGCCACCGGGAGGCGGGCGTCGCGTACGCGCTCACCGCGAAGGAACCGGCCAGTGACTGCCAGATCCCGCCGCCACCGGCCCGGCGGCCGGCGAGGTCGAGCCGGTAGAGCTCGGTGGCCGAACGGACCGCCTCGCCCACGTCGCGCGGGAACGCGAGGCCCACTTCGGGCGCCGGGTCGGCGTCCGCGAGCCCGATCTCGTGCAGCGGCACGGGACGGCCCAGCTTCTGGCCGATCGCGGCCGCGATCAGATGCGGGGCCGCGCCCTGGGGCACCATGCCCTTCGACACCCAGCGGGCCACCGACGTCTTGTCGTAACGAAGCGTCAGCCCGCGCTGCGCGCCGAGGTCGTTGACGCGCCGGGCGAGGCCGGCGTTGCTGATTCCCGCGAGGGCGAGAACCGTGCCGAGCTTTTCGTTCGGCCCGCGTTGCTCCCTGGACATGACGCCACCCCTCGACCACCCAGACGGCCGCCACGACGCCGGGCATAGGCGTGCGGCATTCGTAAACACAGCGTAGTTCGCCGCATCCCGACCGTTAAGGGGCGGAGTTCCGTATGGCGGGATTGTTGTGGGAACAGACGGATGGCCGACAGTTGGCGTAGCGGCGTCGGCGGTCCCGGCGCCGGACGGCGTGCTTGGGGAGCCGTTGGAGCGCCATGGGGGAGCCCTTGGGGATCCCCCCGGAGAGCCCCCGGAGATCGCCCGGAGAGCCTCCGGGGCGCTCGCGGGGCG
Source organism: Streptomyces sp. P9(2023) (assembly GCF_032436795.1). Taxonomy (NCBI): domain Bacteria; kingdom Bacillati; phylum Actinomycetota; class Actinomycetes; order Kitasatosporales; family Streptomycetaceae; genus Streptomyces; species Streptomyces sp. P9(2023). The sequence continues at coordinate 15,719 of NZ_JAUPWM010000054.1, read as the reverse complement.
CCCCGGGGCGCGTGCTCCGGGTGTGTGGCCGTGCGCCTGGCCGTGCGCTCTCGTCCGGTCGGCGGGCGGGCGCTTCCATGAGTGCTGCGTGGGTCGGCCCATCGGCGGTGAACCGGTGGGCTGGGGGATACCGTCGCCCCGCTCCCCGCGGGCGGCGGACGGCTCCGGGAGGCGGACAGCGCCTCCCGGACTGCCGACGGCCCGTGGCGCCGGGGCGGCGCCGGGGCGGCGCCGGGGCGGCGCCGGGTACGTGCCGGGTCCGTGCGGGGTTCGCGCCGCGTCCCGGCCGCGTCCGCCCTGGGCCCGCGCCGGTGCGCGCGCTGGGGTCCGCCCGTGGGTCCGTCCTTGGGGCCTTGTAGGGGTAAGCGCCGGGTCCACACCGGGCTCCGCCCCCGCACTCCCCCCGCACTCCCCCCACTCTCCCCCGGCTCCGTCCCGGCTCAGTCCCGGATCCGCGGCCCCGAGATTGGCCGAATGCCGACGGTCGTCGAATCGGGACCAACTGGCCCATGCCAGGGGCGCATTCGCATTCGCGTGCGCGACCCCGGAGCCCCCTCCGCGCGCTCTTGTCGTGGCAGCATGTTCCTCCAATGAACCGACGTGGAGGCGCCGATGCGATGGCTGGTGGGCTGGAGCAGTGCCGCCGCGAGCTTCGCCCCTACGGGCAGGGCCGGTACGGCCGGTGCCGTGGCGGACCCGGCGTCCGAGGGACGCACGCTGCAGCCGGTCGGCGCGCAGCTGCTGTGGGGTGACCCCGACCCGCTGTGGGCGGTCGGCGACTGGCGCCCCGACGAGGTCCGCGTGATCAGCATCGACGCGCACACCCGCCTTGCCGTCCTGGGCTGTTGTGCCGCGAGCGACGAGGAGCTGCGGGTCGGGCTGCTCACCGCGCGCGGGGGCGCGCTGCGCCATCTCACCGCCTGGGCGGGCAGCTACACGGCGGTCGTCCAGGTCGGCCGTCGTGTCACCGTGACCGGTGATCTGGCGGGCGCGCGGCCGGTGTTCCACACCCCGTGGGCGGGCGGCACGGCGTACGCGACGGCCGCCCTGCCCCTCGCCGACCTCGTCGAGGCCCAGCTCGACATCGGGCACCTGGCCGCGCTGCTCGCCTGCCCCGAGACCCCGGAGGCGCTGCGCGACTCCACACCGTACGAAGGGGTGCGGCGGGTTCCGCCCGGCCACGCGCTGATCCTGCGGGAGGGCTCGCGCGAGATCACCGGGTACGAAGCGGTGGCCTCGCTCGCCGTCGCGGCGGCCGAGGTCGAGCCGCGGCGGGCGGTGGAGGGCGTACGGGACGCACTGATCGATGCCGTACGGGCCCGGCTCACCGCCCCCCGGCACGCACCGGAGTCACCCCTTCCGGACCCGGGGCCGGTGCCCGGCATGGGGCCCGCCGACCGGCGGGCGGCCCGGGGCGGCGGCCCGGCGCCCGGGATCGGGGCGGATCTGTCCGGCGGCAGCGCGTCCGGCACGCTCGCGCTGCTTGCGGCGGGCTTGCCGGGGGTGCCGGGAACGGTCCTCGGCCACGGCACGGGTGCGGGGGAACGGCTGCTCGCCGTCACGTTCAACGACCTCACGGCGCAGGGAGGTTCCGACCGGGAGGACGAACTGGAGCGGGCCCGGACGATCGCGGCCAACCCGCGGCTGCACCACGTGGTCGTGGCGGCGGGCGCGGAGGCGCTGCCGTACGCGGAGCTGGAGGGGCCGCTGACCGACGAGCCCGGCCCTTCGCTGGTCGTCGCCGACCGGCACCGGCGGCGGCTCGCGGGCGGCAGCGCGGACCACTTCACGGGCCTGGGGGCCCGTCAGGTCCTGGACGCGCACCCGGCGCGCCTGGCCGACCTGCTGATGGACCGCCGGCGCAGGCCGCTGCTGCGTCCGGTGACTGCACTGGCGAAGGCGACGGGCCCGTCGGCGGGTTCGCTGCTGGTCCCGCTGACGGTGTACCGGGCGGCGCGCCGGCTCGCCCGTACCCCGTACCGGTCCGGCCTGGAGGCGGCGGCGACGCAGCTGCTCGACGCGAACCGGCCGGGGCCGGGCGCCTTCGGTCCCGTGGAGGCGTCGCTCTCCGCCCTGACCTGGTCGCGGCCGGGGCCTGCGGCGCGGTGGCTGACGGGGGAGGCGCTCGCTGAAGTATCGGTTCGCCTGACCCGCGCGGCGACGCTGCCGACGTCGGTGCAGCGGCCGGGCGAGGCACGCGCGCGTGCGGCGCTCGCCCGCGCGGCGGCCGACCACCGGGTCCTGGAACAGGCGGCCGAGATCCGCGGCCAGCGGCTGCACGCGCCGTTCCTGGACAACCAGGTGGTACGGGCCTCCCGCGACCTCCCCGAATCGCTCCGGGTCCAGCCGGGCGCCCGGGCGTCCGTCCTGCGCACGGTCCTCGCGGGCGCGGGCGTCCACGGCCTCCCGCCGGGCTGGGGCGCGCCGAACCCGGCGGTCCCGGCGTCGGCCGTCCGCGCGGGCCTCCGCGCGGCCCTCCCCGACCTGCTGGCCCTCTTCGACGCCCCGCTCCTCGCCGACGCGGGCCTGATCGAGGCCCGCGTGGTCCGCAAGGCCCTCCACGCGGCGGCCGACGGCGACCCGATCCCCCTGGACGGCATCGCCGACCTGGTCTCCACCGAACTCTGGCTGCACCGCCTCCTCGCCCGCCGAGGCACCTGCTGGACAGGCACAGCGGCCCCCCGCCAACGCACGGCGGTGGTAGGCCCGCTGGTACCGGCGACGAGGAGGTCCCTGCCGGCGTGAGGGGGGCGGCGGTGCCGGGGGTGGCGAAACGTAGCAGCACGCTCGTTCGAGTGAACGTCATCCCGATTCCGGCCCGCCGTGCGGCCTACGCTGGGAGCGTCGCACTCGAGCGAAGGAGGTCCGTCATGGCGATGCCGCTGCCGGTTCCGGGGGATGAGTTTTCCGATGACGTCGAGCCCGATCACGAGGGTGCGAGCGTGGACCAGACCTTCCAGCTGTTCAGTGCGGCGGCCCCTAAGGGCTGGCGCGTGGAGCTGATCGAAGGGGAGATCTACGTGGTACCTCCGGCCAACGGGCACCATGAGGAGATCGTGTCGGAACTCAGCGGGCAGTTCCGCGACCACGACAAGGGCACCGGCCGCTATACCGGCATCGGCTTGTCCCTGCCTGGCACCTCCGACACGATCCGCGTCATTCCTGACCTTGTCATTGCCCCCAAGGGAAGCTTCGACGACCAGCAGGAGTGGCACGCACCCGACCCCGTCCTTCTGGTCGCCGAGGTGACGTCTGCGTCCACCGCGAGCCGCGACCGGGTCCAGAAGATCCGCGGCTACTCCCGCGCCGGAATCCCCCTCTACCTGCTGATCGACCGCGACGCGGGTGAAGTCATCGTCTGCTCCAGCCCCGTGGGCGACGACTATGCACACAAGTCCAGCCACAAGCTGGGGATGCCCGTGCCGCTCCCGTACCCCCTCGGCTTCGAGATCGACACCTCCGAGTTCTGACGTCTCGCGCCACACCCGGGTAAACCCCGAGGCGCGCCGCCCCGTGCGCGGCGACAATGGCCCGCGTGCGGTATCTGATCCTCGGTTCCACCCTCGCGCTCGACGAACGCGGCACGCCCCTTCCCCTGGGCGGTGCCCGGCTGCGGGCGTTGCTCGCCGCGCTCGCGCTGCGCGGCGGGCGGGCCGTGACCGTTCCCGAGCTGGTCGAGGACGTGTGGGGCGACGAGCCGCCGCACGACGCCCCCGCCGCCCTCCAGGCCCTCGTCGGGCGGCTGCGCCGGGTCCTCGGGCGGGCGGCCGTCGAGTCCACGCCCGGGCCCGGCTACCGCCTCGTCGCGCGGCCGGACGACATCGACCTGTACGTCTTCCAGCGCCACGCCCGTGACGCCGCCGCCCGCCTCGACGCCGACGACCCCGACAGCGCCGCCGGCCTCCTCCGTACCGCCCTCGCCCTCTTCCGGGGCCCCGCGCTCGCCGACCTGCCCGAGCACGCGCGCGTGCGGCCCGAGGCGCAGCGGCTCGCCGCCGTACGCCGGCGCGTCGAGGCCGACCTCAGGCGCGGCGCCGTCGACGGACTCGTACCGGAGCTGACCGAGCTCACCGACGCGTACCCGTACGACGAAGGCTTCCGCGCCCAACTCGTCCGCGCCCTGCGGGCCGAGGGCCGGCAGGCCGACGCCCTCGCCGCGTACGAGGCCGCCCGCCGCGCGCTCGCCGACGGGCTCGGCACCGACCCCGGCGCCGAACTCACCGCACTCCACCGCGAGCTCCTCCGACCGGCAGCGCCCCCACAGCCCCGCGAGACCGGGAACATCCGGCGCCGCCTCACCTCCTTCGTCGGCCGCGAACCCGACCTCGCCGCCCTCCGCACCGACCTCACCCACTCCCGCCTCGTCACGCTCACCGGCCCCGGCGGCTCGGGCAAGACCCGTCTCGCGGAGGAAGCCGCCCTGGCGGCGCCGGCGCCCGACGACGGCTCCCCCGATGGCGCCGGCTCACCCGGCGCCGCCTGGCTCGTCGAGCTCGCGCCGCTCGACGACCCCGCCGACGTACCCGGCGCCGTGCTCTCCGCGCTGCGGCTCCGCGAGACCCACCTGATCAGCCGCGAGGGCCAGGCCCCCCAGGACGACCCGACCCACCGCCTGGTCGAGCACCTCGCGTCCCGCTCCCTCCTCCTCGTCCTCGACAACTGCGAGCACGTCATCGACGCGGCCGCCGCCCTCGCCGAGACCCTGCTCACCCGCTGCCCCCGGCTGCGCGTCCTCGCCACCAGCCGCGAGCCCCTCGGCGTCCCCGGCGAAACGGTCCGCCCCGTCGAACCCCTGCCGCCCGACCCGGCCCACCGCCTCTTCGCCGAACGCGCCCGCGCGGTACGCCCCGACTTCGCCCTCGCCGCCGAAGGGGCCCCCGGCGACGAGGACGCCGTCGACGAGATATGCCGCCGTCTCGACGGCCTCCCGCTCGCCATCGAACTGGCCGCCGCCCGCCTCCGCCTCCTCACACCCCGCCAGATCGCCGACCGGCTCGACGACCGCTTCCGGCTCCTCACCTCCGGCAGCCGCACCGTCCTGCCCCGCCAGCAGACCCTCCGTGCCGTCGTGGACTGGTCCTGGGACCTCCTCGACGCCGGCGAGCGCACCCTGCTCCGCCGGCTCTCCGTCTTCGCCGGCGGCTGGGACCTGGCGGCAGCCGAGGCCCTCGTCCCCAACGCCGCCGACCCCCTCGGCGCCCTCGTCGACAAATCGCTCGTCGTCGCCACGCCCACCGACGACGGCGAGATGCGCTACCGGCTCCTGGAGACCATCCACGAGTACGCCGTCGAACGCGCCGCCGAGCGCCCCGACGTCCGCGCCGCCGCCGAGGCCGCCCACACCGCGCACTACACGGCCCTCGCCGAGCGCGCCGAGCCCCTTCTGCGCTCGCGCGAACAGCTCCCCTGGATCCGGCGGATCGAGACCGACCTCGACAACATCCGCGCCGCCCTCCACCGCACGACCGTCACCGCCCCTGACGAAGCCGCGGCCCACCGCCTCGTCCTCGCCATCGGCTGGTTCTGGGGGCTGCGCAACTACCGCACGGAGGGCCTGGCCTGGACCGAGCGCGCGCTCCGCCTCGGCGAGGACCCCGACGATCCCGAAGACCCCCGCTACTGGCCCCGCATGCGGCTGCGCATGCTGTCCTTCTTCCTCGCCGTGGAGAACCGCAGCCCCGCCGACCTGCGCGAAGACCCCGAGCTCGGCGCGCTGGTACGCCGGGTGCGCGACGCCTTCCGCGAGCGGCCCGGACCCCGGTCGGCCCACTTTCCCGGGTTCCTGTGGCCCTTCACCGCGTACCTCACGGAGGACCACACCGTCATCCGCGCGATGCTCGACGCCGCCGTCGAGAACTGCCGCCGCCACGGCGGCGAGTGGGAGATCGGCGTCATCCTGATGTTCCGTACGCATCTGGTGATCGACATGCCCGGCGAGCTGCAGGGCGTGGACGACGACCTGGCCGAACTGCTCGTCCTGTCCCGCCGGGTCGGCGACCGCTGGATGCGGGCGCAGGTCGCGAGCGCGGCGGGCGAGGCGCACATGATGCGGGGCCGGCACGCGGAGGCGGCGGAGGCGTACGAAGAGGCCCTCGTCCTCGCCCGCGAGGTCGGCGCGCACGCCGAGTCCCCGTTCCTGATCGCCCGCCTCGCCGAACTCGCCTACCGCTCAGGTGACGTGCAGGCCGCCGAGAAGGGCCTGGACGAGGCCGAGGCGGAGGCCGACCGCCACCACGTGGACGACGTGGAGACGTTCGTCCGGTACATGAGGGCCGTGCTCGCCCTGTACCAGGGCGAGGTACGGACCGCCCGCGCGCACCTGGACGCCGCGAGCCGCCTGATACTCACCGGCAGTCCGCCGCCGCACTTCAACGCCGCCGTGACCGGGCTCGCCGCGCGGGTGTCCGCGGACGAGGGCGGGGGCGTCGAGGCGGTGGCGCAGGTGGTCGAGGCCCTGCGCGTCGCCCGACAGGCCCAGTGCGCCGAGTTCATCACGGCCCAACTGGGGGAGACGGTGGCCGCCGTACTCGCCCGGCAGAACGGAGCGCTCCCGCTCGCGGTCCGGGTCCTCGCCGCCGTCGACACCTGGCGCGCCGGCATCCCCCGCTCGGTCCCCGAACTCCGTGATGCGGAGTCCCTGATGACCCAGGCCCGCAACGAACTGGGCGAGACCGCCACGGCGAAGGCGTACGCCGAGGGCGCCCCGCTCACCCTCGACGAGGTGATCGCCCTGGTGGACGCGTACGAGGCGGAGCTCAGGCGCGGCTGATCCGGGACCGCGCCGCTCAGGCGCAGCTGATCCGGGACTGGGCCCAGTCCGCGACGGCGACGCGGCCCCACGGGGAGGTCTCCTCGACCACCAGGCGGATGGTCCTGCGGCCCGCGAGCCCGAGGTGCACCGGGATCGCGGGGTCGCCCGCCTGGACGACCTTCGAGCGCCAGAGGCGTTCGCCGTCGCCGTAGACGGAGAAGCGGACGCCCCCGAGGCCGAGCGGCGCGGTCAGGTCGTCGATGCCGACGAGCGCGTCGTAGCTGGTGCACTGCCGGTTGAGGTCGATCACGAGCGAGGACGGCGCGTGCACGCTCACCCCGTGCCCGTACCGCGTGCCGCCGATGGACAGGCCCTGGCGCTGCCACATCCAGCTGCTCTCACCGAGCCGGACCTCCGGCTTCGTACCGTCGCCGAAGACGCCGTAGTCCAGCTGGTTGACCTGGTAGACGGCGGGCGGGGCGGGCGGCGGAGTCGGCGTGGGGGTAGGCGTGGGCGTGGGGCTCGGCTTCGGCGGGGTGGGCGTCGGCGTGGGCTTGGGGCTCGGTTTGGCCGTCGGCTTCGGCTTCGGCTTAGGGGTGGGCGTCGGCGTCGGTGCGGGCGCCTCGACGGCCGGCGGCGCGGGCGGCGGCATCGGCTTGGGGGTCGGCTTCGGCGGCGGGGTCGGTTCCGGCGGTACGACGGGGGCGACGGCCGGCGGCGTGGGTTCGGGCTTCGCGACCGGCTGGGGGTCCCCGGAGAGCGCCCACACCAGACCGGCGGTCGCGGCGACGGCCACCGCCGCCGCGATGCCCGCCTTCACGGGGGCGCCGAGCCCCTCGGCCGCGGCGGCCCCGCCGGCCGTACTCGACGAGCCGGCCCCGGTCGCGGCGCCCGTCGCGGCGGCGGCCGCCCCGGCCCCGGCCGCGCCCGCGACGCCACCGGCCACGACACCCGCGGCCTTGAGCGAGAACCCGGCGGCGAACCAGCCGATGACGGCGACCGGCAGCAGCGCGGGGATCCCGGCGTTCACATGCTCCAGCTCACCCGCGGCGAGCCGGCACTTGGCGCACTCCTCCAGGTGTTTGCGCAGCCCGCGTTCGGCCCGCATCCGCAGGCCCCCGCGCGCGTACGCGCCGAGCCGGTCGGCGTAGCGGGCGCAGTCGCCGCCCGCCGTCAGGGACTGGCTGACGTGCGCCTGGAGGTAGGCCTGCTTGAGCCCCTCGCGGGCCCTGCTGGCGAGTACGGCAGTGGCGTTGGCGGTCAGTCCGAAGAGCGGCGCGACCTCGCTGGGAGACTCCTCCTCGACGGTGGTGTGCCACAGCACCGCCTGCCACCGCTCGGGCAGGGACCGGAACGCCTGCATGGCCAGCGACTGTTCGGCCTCGTGCATGGCCAGGACATCGGCGCCGAGATCGAGACCGGCCCCGAAGGACGCGTTCTGGTCGGAGACCTCGGACGAGCGGGCGGCCTCGGACGCGAACACGGCGAAGTCCTCGACCAGATGCTCGCGCTTCTGCGTCCGCGTCCAGTTCGCCGCGACCCGCCGGACCGTGGTCAGCAGGTAGGCCCGGACGGCCTGCTCGGGCCCCGCCCCGCCCCGTACCGCCTGGAGCGTGCGGGCGAACACCTCCGCCGTCAGGTCGTCGGCGGTGTGCGCGTCCCGGCAGCACGTCCTGGCGTACCGGCGCACGGCCTCGGAGTGGCGGCGGAACAGCTCTTCGTACGCGCTGTCGTCGCCGCCCCGCATCAGCTGGACGAGATCGGCGTCGGAGGGCGGCAGTTCGACCGGGGGCGGCAGGACGGTGTCGGGCTTGTCGGCGCCGTCGGCGGACCGTACGGACACGGCCTCGCGCTGCTGCGGCACACTCGGCTCGCCCGACTGCCCGCCCACGGCCGGGGCCGGAAGAGGTACCGAACCGGAGCCCTGAGCCTGGCCCTTGGGTCCGCCGGAGGCTCCTCCGGGTCCGCCCTGGCTCGGCACCTGCCGCGAAGGAAGGCCGCCGGTCCCCGTGCCGCCACCGTTGCCCAGCGGCTCGTCCCGACCGTCACCGCTCATCGCTGAAGCCCCCGTACACACGCTCAGACCCGAACACCGGCCAAGAGTGCCACAGAGCGATGGCGCGCTGAACTCCCGCGTCCACTTACCACTCGTCCGGGGCGACTTCCCGTATCCGGGCGTAACCGCTCACCCGTTCGTGCCATGCTCGACGGTCCGCCCGAACCAAGCTTCCCCAGCCCCGTGCCGCGGGGAACTACCGCGAGCGCAGGCCCTCCAGAAGGATGTCGAGGAGCCGCGCCGAGGCCGCCGCCTGCTGCGCCGCGTCCGGCAGCGCGGGCGCCGCCGTGGCTATGACGAGCAGGACGTCCGCCACGGTCACGTCCGCCCGCAGCTCGCCCGCCTCACGGGCCCGGTCCACCAGCCGCCCGACGACCTCGAGCAGCTCCGCCGTACCGGCGTCGTCCTGCTCGGCCCCCGGCACCGCGCGCGGCGCGACCACCCGGGGCTCGGCCTGGTCCGCGAAGCCGCGCTGGTGCGGCACCCGGGCCTCGTCGTCGGCGCTCGGCACCGGCAGCAGCAGGTCGTCCACGTCCACGCCCACCCGCAGGATCTGCGGCGGCAGCAGGCGCCCCGCGCCCGAGGCGACCGAGGTCCGCAGGAACCGGGAGAGCGCCGACCAGGGCTCGTCCTCATGCCCGAGGGCGCTCCGGGCCTGCTCGGTCAGCCGCGAGGTCTCCTCCTCGGCTATCCGGCGGACCAGCACGTCCTTGCTCGGGAAGCGGCGGTACACCGTGCCGACGCCGACCCGGGCCCGCCGGGCCACGTCCTCCATCGGCGCCCCGTAGCCGAGTTCGCCGAACACCTCACGCGCCGCGCGCAGCACGTGCTCCAGGTTGCGCTGGGCGTCCACCCGCAGCGGCGCCGACCGGCCGACCGAGGCCGCCGGTCCCACGCCCGCACCGACACCCGTACCCACACTTGTGTTCGTGCCCATGGCCGTGCCCACACCGGCACCGTTACCCGTACCCGTGCTCACACCCGCACCACGTCCGTCGAACGAACCGTCCGTCGTACCGACAACGGCCTGCCACCGCGAATCCTGCATGTGCATAAGCGTTCCCCCGCTCATGATGTCTCCCCCCGGAGACTCCCCGCCCTGCTGACACGGGGTCGGCTCACTGTGCGGCGCTCTGGTCGACGCGCCGCGAGCCGATACCCCGACGAGGTACGAACATAGTTGAGTCGAGGTCAATTCAGAAGGGGGAGTTCCGTACGGTGCGCCCCCCGATCGGAGCAAGGGCCTGAACTCTCCCGATTCCGCTCTCCCGCGCCACCCCCCACGCCCACTCTGACCTGCGTAAATCCCCCTGTACCCCCGGTGTGCGCCACCCCGCGCCCCCGCGCACCTCCGGTCACACAATTTGTCGGGCCTGTGGACAAACCCCGGACGGCGTTGCGTCATGGGACAGTGACCGAACCTGCGCGCATTCTCGTTGTCGGCGGTGGCTACGTCGGGATGTACACCGCGCTGCGCCTGCAGCGGCAGCTCAAGGCCGAGCTCAGAAGCGGTTCCGTCGAGATCGTGGTGGTCACGCCCGAGCCGTACATGACGTACCAGCCGTTCCTGCCCGAGGCCGCCGCCGGCTCGATCTCCCCGCGCCATGTCGTCGTCCCGCTCCGCCGCGTCCTGGACAAGTGCCGGATCACCATCGGCGAGGTCCACGCCGTCGACCACGCCAAGCGGACCGCGACGCTCTCCACCCTCGCCACCGAGGAGGAGGGCACCGGCAGGGAGCAGCTCACCTATGACGAACTGGTCATAGCGCCCGGCTCGATCTCCCGCACCCTCCCGGTCCCCGGCCTCGCCGACTACGCCATCGGCTTCAAGACCGTCGAGGAGGCCATCGGCCTGCGCAACCACGTCATCGAGCAGATGGACATCGCCTCCTCCACCCGCGACCCCGGCCTGCGCGACGCCGCCCTCACCTTCGTCTTCGTCGGCGGCGGCTACGCGGGCGTGGAGGCGCTCGCCGAGCTGGAGGACATGGCCCGCTACACCGCGCGGTACTACCACAACATCAAGCCGGAGGACCTGAAATGGGTCCTGGTCGAGGCCTCGGACCGGATCCTGCCCGAGGTCGGCGAGAAGATGGGCAAGTACGCGATCCGCGAGCTGCGCGGCCGCAACATCGACGTACGGCTAGGGACCCGGCTCGACTCCTGCGAGGACCGGGTCGCCGTCCTCAGCGACGGCAGCCGCTTCCCGACCCGTACCGTCGTCTGGACCGCCGGCGTGAAGCCCGCGCCGGTCCTCGCCGCCACCGACCTGCCGCTGAACGAACGCGGCCGGATCAAGTGCACCGCCCGCCTGACCGTCGAGGGCGTCGACCACGCCTGGGCGGCCGGCGACGCCGCGGCCGTCCCCGACATCACCGCGGACGAGCCCGGCAAGGAGTGCGCGCCGAACGCGCAGCACGCCCTACGCCAGACCAAGGTGCTCGCCGAGAACGTCGCCGCCTCCCTGCGCGGACAGCCGCTCAAGGAGTACGCCCACGCGTACGCGGGGTCGGTCGCCTCCCTCGGCCTGCACAAGGGTGTGGCCCACGTCTACGGACGCAAACTCAAGGGCTACCCGGCCTGGTTCATGCACCGCGCCTACCACCTCAGCCGCGTCCCGACGTTCAACAGGAAGGCCCGCGTGCTGGCAGAGTGGACCCTTTCCGGCCTGTTCAGGCGGGAGATCGTCTCGCTCGGCTCGTTGGAACACCCGCGCGCCGAATTCGAACTCGCGGCCGCGCCCCCGCCCCCCAAGAACGGCCCCAAGGACGGGCCCAAGGCCGGCTGACACCGATGTCAGTGCGGTCGGTCACACTGGACGTGTGACCATAGGTGGGCTCACACCTGCACAGAGTGACTCAGCACGGCCAACAAACCACGAGGCATACAGATCCGTGAACTTCACCCGTTGGAGCGCCCGACTCCCCGGCACGCAGCGCCGCACGGCGGCGCGGGGGACCGAAGGCTCCGTGCCCGCGGCCCGCGGTGAGTACGAACAGCAGCCTGAGCCCCTCCCCGACGAGGTCCCCACCCTGGAGGACTTCTCCGTACGGGAGATCATCGGCCGCCTCCCCGGCCTGGTCGCGCTCGTGCACGGCCCCGAACACCGCATCGCTTACGTCAACGACGCGTACGCAGCCGCCTTCGGCCCCCGCCCCGCCGGGGCCAAGGTCGCCGACGCCTGCCCCGAGGCCGAGGAGCTGGGCCTGCTGCCGCTCATGGACCAGGTCCTGCGCAGCGGGAAGCCCCGGACCGTCAAGTCCCGCAAGACCCAGGACGGCGGCTCGTACACGGTCACCTGCCTGCCGGTGGACTCCCCGCGCTTCGGGGGCGGCGCCGTCCTCGTGCACGCCGCCGACGTCACCGACCACGCCGAGGCCGCCGAGCGGCTGCGCGCCAGCGAGCGGCGCCACCGCGAGACCGCCGTCACCCTCCAGCGCTCCCTGCTCCCGCAGGAGCTGGAGCAGCCCGACGACCTGCGGATCGCCGCCACGTACCAGCCCGGCGGCACGGACGCGGCCGTCGGCGGCGACTGGTACGACGTCATCACCCTCGGCGCCGGCCGCACCGCCCTGGTCATCGGCGACGTGATGGGCCGCGGGGTGCGCGCCGCCGCCGTCATGGGCCAGCTCCGCACGGCCGTCCGGGCCTACGCCCGCCTCGACCTGCCCCCGCACGAAGTGCTCCAGCTGCTCGACGGCCTCGCCGCCGAGATCGACGCCAGCCAGATCGCCACCTGCGTCTACGCGGTCCACGACCCGAACGAGGGCAAGCTCGTCTACGCCTCCGCCGGCCACCTCCCGATCCTCGTCAGAGACGAGGACGGCTCGGTCCGCCGCGCCGAGGACCCCACCGGGCCCCCGCTGGGCACCGGCGGCTGGCTGCACACCTCCGGCGCGATCGCCCTGCCGCCGGGCTCCACCGCCGTCCTCTACACCGACGGACTCGTCGAGCGCCGCCGCGAGGACATCGACGAGGGCGTCGCCGCCCTGGAGCGCGCCCTGTCCGGGGCGCTCGGCACCCCGCAGGTCGTCTGCGACCGGCTGCTGCGCTCGCTCGGCGTCACCGCCGAACACGACGACGACGTGGCCGTACTGGTCGTCCAGCACCCGTCCCGCAAGGGAGCGGACGCGGAGCTCTTCCACAACGCTGCCCTGGAGCTGCTCGGGGGAGTGGAGGCGGCCCCACGCGCGCGTGCCTTCGCCTCGGGCGTCCTCTCCAGCTGGCGCTTCCCGATCGAGCTGCGCGACCTCGGCGTCCTCGCCACCAGCGAACTGGTGGCGAACTCCCTGCAGCACGGCACCCCGCCCATGCGCCTGCGGCTGCGCCGTACGGACCGGCGGCTGATCATCGAGGTCACGGACGGCGACGACCATCTGCCGCGCCGCCGCAGGGCGGAGACGGAGGACGAGGCGGGCCGCGGAATCTCGATCATCGCGACGATCGCCTCGTCCTGGGGAAGCCGCCGCACACCGGGCGGCGGCAAAGCGGTCTGGTGCGAGTTCGCCCTGCCCGACTAGGGCACGGGCTCAGGCGGCCGCGATCTCCTTCTCGGGCTGGTGCCGAGCGACGACCCGCGAGGTCCGGGCGGCCAGGGACGGCTGGTTCTGCACCGGCGTGAGCTGCTTGCCGAGCCGCACGGCCAGGTAGGTGATCCCGAGCGAGAAGAGCACGAAGGTCACGATGTACGGACCGTGCAGCGCGGCGCCCATGGGCCCGCCCACGGCCGGTCCTACGGCCAGCGCGAGCTGCTTGACCAGTGCGAACGCCGAGTTGTACTGACCGACCATCGACTCCGGAGCCAGGTCGGCCACCAGCGGCGCCACGGTCGGCGACAGCATCGCCTCGCCGAGCCCGAAGAGGGCGTACGTGGAGATGAAGGCGGCGGTCGCCATCGCCTGGCTGCCGTGCCCGAGCCCCGCGTACCCGGCGATCACCCACGCCACGGCCCAGATCAGACCGACGGCCGCGATCACCCGGGTCCGGCGCCGGCGCTCGACGAACTTCAGCACCACGAACTGGGCGACGACGATGACGGCCGTGTTGGCGGCGAGCGCGATCCCGAGCGTCGACGGCTCGATCCCGGCGGCCTCGGTGCCGTACGCCGCGAGACCCGACTCGAACTGTCCGTAGCAGGCGAAGAAGAGCACGAAGCCGAGGACGCACAGCTGCACCATGGCCTTGTGCCCGAGCAGCGCCCGGATGCCGCCGGGCTTGGACCCGGCCGGCCGGGTGGACTGGAGGGCGGGGGAGCCCGGCATCCGGACGGTCATCACGATGGCGCCGAGCACCAGGAACATGACCGCTTCGATGGAGAAGAGAAGCAGGAAGCTGTCCGGCCGGCTCGCGTCGACGAGCTGGCCGCCGATCAGACCACCGACGCCGAGCCCCAGGTTCTGCAGGAAGAACTGCATGGCGAAGGACCTGGTCCGGGTGGACGGGTCGGAGCACCAGACGATCATCGTCGCGAGCGCCGGCTGCATCACGGCCGTGCCGGCACCGAGCAGCGCGGCCGAACCGACCGCGGCGGGCACGCTCCCCGAGAGCCCCATGCCCAGCGCGCCAAGCGAGGCGAGCACGGCGGCCACGAGAAGAACGGGGACGGGCCCACGCCGGTCGATGGCCCGTCCGCTGAAGGGCAGGACGACGAGTGCGGCCATGGCGAAGACGGCGAGCACGATGCCCGCCGTGGTCGCGCCCAGGTCCCGCACCTGAGCGACGTACACATAGAGGTACGGAACGGTGAAGCCGAGTCCGAACGCGCTCAGCGCGCCGCCTGCCTGGATCCGGCGCATCGCTGCACCCATCGCCTTGGTCACGCTCACCCACTTCTGTCGCGGGTTCACCTCTGTAGGCCTGAACCCTGAAGACTTCGAAACTAAAATTCGATCCTTAACAATACACATGGAAGGACTTCAACGCCAACGAAGACTGTGGGACACTCCCCCCATGTCCGACACCCCCGAGCAGTCCGGCCCCCAGTCACCGCAGGAGCCGACCCTCGACGAGCAGATCGCGGCCTACCAGCGCGAGTACCGCGACCTGGACCCCCAGGTCGAGAAGGTGGTCTCCGCCCTCGGCCGGCTGAACCGCCGGATGAACGTGGCGTACGGCCGCCAGCTGTCCGACCTCGGCATCAGCAACGCGGAGTGGGAGGTCCTCAAGACCCTCGTCCTCGCCGGCGCCCCCTACCGCCTGGGCCCGGGCGAGTTGGCCAAGCGCCTCGGCCTGACCCCGGCCGCCATGACCCACCGCATCGACCGCATGGCGGGCGAGGGCCTGGTCACCCGCGACCGCGACGAGAACAACCGCGTCCGGGTGATCGTGGAGGTGACGGACGAGGGCCGCTCGAAGTGGCTCGAGGCGATGCGCATGGCGACGGACTTCGAGGAGGAGCTCCTCCAGGACCTGACGGTCGACGAGCGCGCCGGCCTCGGCGACATGCTGATCCGCCTCCTCCGCCGGGTCGAGCACACCCAGCCGGACGCGGGCGGCCGGCTCACGGACCTGGACTGACACCGGCCGCGAGCCACCCGGAAGGCTCACCGGCCGGGGGTTGACACGCCCCCGTCGTATCCGTAGTGTTCTCCGAGTTGTCACGGGGCCGGAACGGTTCTGCGACAGCCACTCCCGCCGCTGATGCGGCACCTCTACTCAGCGCGACCTCCCAGCCGGGAAGAATTTCGGCATGCCGAAATTCATTTCGAAAGACTCGATTATGAGTCGCCCGGGAAATCCGCTAGAGTTTGAGCGTCGGAACGGCCCAACAGCCGCGAAGACATCCCACTCTGACTGGGAATCAGGCCCGAAAGGATCTGATAGAGTCGGAAACGCCGGAAGGCCGAAACGGGAAACCGAAGAGGCCGGAAAGCACCGAGGAAATCGGATCGAAAAGGTCTGATAGAGTCGGAA
>NZ_JAUPWM010000156.1:0-456 GCF_032436795.1 Streptomyces sp. P9(2023) | reverse complement strand
ACAACTCTGCAGTGGCGACTTTTTGCCATAATGTCGCCCGCGATCTGCCGATCCAGATCAATGATCCGTCAGCCGTTATTCGTCTGGTGTATGTGGATGATGTGGTCGACAGCTTTATGGCGCTGCTGGCCGGTGTTGAATCCATCAACACTCGTATTGATAGCGCCTATGTTGAAGTCGCTCCCGAATACCGCATCAGCGTTGGCGAGCTGGCCGATCAGCTGTACCGCTTCAAGGCCACACGGGACAATCTGATCACTGAGCCTGTGGGTACGGGACTGGTACGGGCCTTGTACTCGACCTATGTCAGCTATCTGCCGCCGGAACGCTTTACCTACCCAGTGCAGCAGCATGGCGATGCCCGCGGTGTGTTTGTCGAGATGCTGAAAACTCCCGATGCCGGACAGTTTTCGTTTTTCACCGCACACCCCGGTATTACCCGGGGCGGGCATTACC
>NZ_JAUPWM010000053.1:0-40784 GCF_032436795.1 Streptomyces sp. P9(2023) | reverse complement strand
TGGGCCGGACGGTGCTCAGACCTCCACGACCACCGGGAGGATCATCGGGCGCCGGCGGTAGGTGTCGGAGACCCACTTGCCGATCGAGCGGCGGATCAGCTGCTGGAGCTGGTGGGGCTCGACCACGCCGTCCTGGAACGACTTGTTCAGGGCCTGCTCGACCTTCGGGACCACCGCGTCGAACGCCGAGTCCTCGATGCCGGAGCCGCGGGCGTGGATGTTCGGTCCGCCCACGATCTTGCCGGTCGAGGAGTCCACGACCACGAAGACCGAGATGATGCCCTCGTCGCCGAGGATGCGGCGGTCCTTCAGATGAGCCTCGGTGACATCGCCGACCGAGAGGCCGTCCACGTACACGTAGCCCGCCTGAACCTTGCCCACGATCCTGGCCTTGCCGTCGATCAGGTCGACGACGACGCCGTCCTCGGCGATGACGATGTGGTCCTTGGGGATACCCGTCATCGCGCCGAGCTCGGCGTTGGCGCGCAGGTGGCGCCATTCACCGTGGACCGGCATCAGGTTCTTCGGCTTGCAGATGTTGTAGAAGTACAGCAGCTCGCCGGCCGAGGCGTGGCCCGAGACGTGGACCTTGGCGTTGCCCTTGTGGATGACGTTGGCGCCCCAGCGGGTCAGGCCGTTGATCACGCGGTACACCGCGTTCTCGTTGCCCGGGATGAGCGAGGACGCCAGGATCACGGTGTCGCCCTGGACGATCCGGATCTGGTGGTCCCGGTTGGCCATCCGGGAGAGGGCCGCCATCGGCTCGCCCTGGGAGCCCGTGCAGACCAGCACGACCTCGTCGTCCGGGAGGTCGTCCAGGGTCTTCACGTCCACGACCAGGCCGACCGGGACGCGGAGGTAACCCAGGTCGCGGGCGATGCCCATGTTGCGGACCATCGAGCGGCCGACGAAGGCCACGCGGCGGCCGTACTCGTGCGCCGCGTCGAGGATCTGCTGGATGCGGTGCACGTGGCTGGCGAAGCTGGCCACGATGATGCGCTTCTGGGCGTTCGCGAAGACGTTCCGCAGGACGTTGGAGATGTCCTTCTCCGGCGGGACGAAGCCCGGGACCTCGGCGTTCGTCGAATCGGACAGCAGGAGGTCGATGCCCTCCTCGCTGAGCCGCGCGAAGGCGTGGAGGTCGGTGAGCCGGCCGTCCATCGGGAGCTGGTCCATCTTGAAGTCGCCGGTGGCGACAGCCATGCCCGCGGGGGTGCGGATGGCGACCGCGAGCGCGTCCGGGATGGAGTGGTTGACCGCGATGAACTCGCAGTCGAAGGGGCCGAGCTGCTCCCGCTGACCCTCGACGACCTCAAGGGTGTACGGGCGGATGCGGTGCTCCTGGAGCTTCGCCTCGATCAGCGCGAGGGTCAGCTTGGAGCCGATGAGCGGGATGTCCGGCTTGAGCCGGAGCAGGTAGGGGACGGCGCCGATGTGGTCCTCGTGGCCGTGCGTGAGCACGATGCCCTCGACCTGGTCGAGGCGGTCCTTGATGGTGGTGAAGTCGGGCAGGATCAGGTCGACACCGGGCTGCTCCTCCTCGGGGAAGAGGACGCCGCAGTCGACGATCAGCAGACGGCCGTCGAACTCGAAGACCGTCATGTTGCGGCCGATCTCGCCGAGCCCACCGAGCGGGGTGACGCGGAGGCCACCCTTGGCGAGCTTCGGCGGGGCGCCGAGTTCAGGATGCGGATGACTCAAAAGACTCTCCTCACCACACACGCCACGTACCGCTTGGGCACGTGGCGCGCATGACATTCGTGCACTTGCTGTTGTCAGTCGATCGTTGGTCGATCGGATATTCAGTTGTGAAGCTTGTTGTCAGAGCTCTACCCCGCCGGCGGCCAGGTCGATCTTGAGCTGGGCCGTCTCCTCGGGCGACAGCTCGACGAGGGGCAGCCGCAGCGGGCCGGCCGGGAGGCCCTGGAGGGCGAGGGCGGCCTTGGTGGTCATGACGCCCTGGGTGCGGAACATGCCGGTGTAGATCGGCAGGAGCCGCTGGTGGATCTCGGTGGCCTTCTGGACCTCGCCGTTCAGGTGGGCGTCGAGGAGGGCGCGGAGCTCCGGGGTGACGACGTGGCCGACCACGGAGACGAAGCCGCAGGCGCCCACGGAGAGCAGCGGCAGGTTGAGCATGTCGTCGCCGGAGTACCAGGCGAGGCCGGAGCGGGCGATGGCCCAGCTGGCGCGGCCGAGGTCGCCCTTGGCGTCCTTGTTGGCGACGATCCGGGGGTGCTCGGCGAGCCGGACGATCGTCTCGGTGTCGATCGGGACGCCGCTGCGGCCGGGGATGTCGTAGAGCATCACCGGGAGCTCGGTGGCGTCGGCGATGGCCGAGAAGTGCCGGTACAGGCCCTCCTGCGGGGGCTTGTTGTAGTACGGCGTGACGGCGAGCAGGCCGTGCGCGCCGTCACGCTCGGCGGTGCGGGCCAGCTCGATGGAGTGGTGCGTGTCGTTGGTGCCGATGCCGGCGACGACGTGGGCGCGGTCGCCGACCGCCGCCAGTACCGCCCGTACCAGCTCCGATTTCTCCGCGTCGCTGGTGGTCGGGGACTCGCCGGTGGTGCCGTTGATGACGAGGCCGTCGTTGCCTGCGTCCACCAGATGGGTGGCCAGTCGCTGGGCACCGTCGAGGTCGAGTGCGCCGTCCGCCGTGAAGGGCGTGACCATGGCGGTGAGGACCCGCCCGAAGGGGGTCTGCGGAGTGGAGATCGGAGCCATGGGTAACACGCTACTCGCTGCTCATCGCCCAGTGTCCCCTCGGGGGACGTGAGAAAGGGAGCCCGGCACTGCCTGCTCGGGGGTTCAAGCAGTGCCGGGTCCGTTTGATCAGCCTAGATGAACTTCGTGAAACGTCGCAATACGGACACTTCGCGTGACGTGATCGGACATCTGTGCTTTATGGGGCCACACGGCCGTTCTTGTTGAACGCGGCGTAGGTCAGCGGCATGAGCTGGGCCCAGTGCTGCTCCATCTTCTCGCCGACCATCTCGATCTCCCGCTGCGGGAAGGACGGCACCTTGGCCAGCTCGTGCTGGGTGCGCAGACCGAGGAAGTGCATCAGCGAGCGCGCGTTGCACGTGGCGTACATCGAGGAGAAGAGGCCGACGGGGAGGACCGCGCGGGCGACCTCGCGGGCGACGCCGGCGGCGAGCATCTCCTGGTAGGCCGCGTACGCCCGGACGTACGAGTCCTCCATGACGCGGCCGGTCAGCTCCTGCTGGGCCTCGGTGCCCTCGACGAAGACGTACTTGCCGGGGCGGCCCTCCTGGACGAGCTTGCGGGAGGCGTCGGGGACGTAGAAGACCGGCTCCAGCTCCCTGTAGCGACCCGATTCCTCGTTGTACGACCAGCCGACGCGGTGCCGCATGAACTCGCGGAAGACGAAGATCGGGGCGCTGATGAAGAACGTCATCGAGTTGTGCTCGAAGGGGCTGCCGTGCCGGTCCCGCATCAGGTAGTTGATGAGCCCCGTGGACCGCTCGGGGTCCTTCTGCAGCTCTTCGAGCGACTGCTCCCCCGCCGTGGAGACGCGGGCCGCCCACAGCACGTCCGAGTCGGCGGCGCTGTGCTTCACCAGCTCGACGGTCACATCGCTGCGGAAGCTGGGCTTGAGGTCTGCTGCGGGGGTGTCGGTCACCGGCGGGGTCCTTCCAAAGTGCGTCGCTCGGGCGGCGCCCACTCTACGGGGAGCCACTGACAGCGGACGTCCACACCCACCCGGACCACATTCTTTGGCCAATTCGGGGAAATCGGGCACCGAGTGCCGAGTTTGCTCGTCTGTATCTGTGACACCGCACACCACAGAGCTCCGAGGAGAGTGGCCCCATGTCTGGCCGGCGAGAGGCTGTCCCGTTCACGTTCGTCGCAGAGGCCGACCGCTTCCGCAGTAACGTCACTCCGCCGCCGAGGGAGCGCCTCAGCGGCTCCGAGATCGTGGGCCGTACGCTGGTCGGGCTGACCGTCGTGGCCGGTCTCGTCGGGTCGCTGCTCTTCGGAATGCCGTCCATGCAGTCGGGTGCGGCCGACGGGCACCGGCAGCAGTCCGAGGCTTCCGACGGCCGTTGAGCAGTACGGCCCCCCTGAGGTGGCCAGGTCGAGACCACCTGGGTAGCCTCACCGGGCACAGCCCCTTCGAGCGTGCTTGTGAGTGAGGATCAGTCGTGCCCCTGCCTTTTCTGACGGCCGACCGCGCTTTTGACGCGACCGACGACGTCGCGCTGCCGTTCGACGATCACGACGAGTGGCGTCGGCCCTACCGGCCCGGTCCCTGGCGCGTCGGCGCCGCGGCGCTCGCGCTGCTGCTCGCGTCGTTCGTGCTGTTCGCCGCGGTGATCATCGCCGCCGCCGGTGGGATGGGCGGTGCGGCCGCCACGTTCGGTCTCGCCGCGCTGATCATCGTCGCCGCGCTGCGGATGCTGCGGGTGGGCACGTGGGTGAGCCGGCACGGCGTGCGCCGGGTCGGCTTCTTCTCCACCACGACCGTGGCATGGCCGCGGGTGACGGAGCTGCGCACGGCGCAGCAGCCGGTGCGGTGGCTGGGGCTGCCCCGCACGGTGCAGGGCCAGGCGCTGGTGCTCGTACGGCAGGGTGGTGAGCAGGTCGCCCTGCTCACCGACCACAACGCCGACTTCCTGTCTCGCATCGAGGCGTTCGACCGCGCGGCCGACACGGTCGAGGCGTGGAACGCCGAGTACGGCGTCGCCGTACCGGCCGCTACGCGCTGACCGTCAGACGCTGACCGTACGGCCCGCGTGCAGGGCGATCGCCCGCTGCATCGCCTTGCGGGCGCGGGGGGTGTCGCGGGCGTCGTGATAGGCGACCGCGAGCCGGAACCAGCAGCGCCAGTCCTCGGGCGAGTCCTCGGTCTCGGCACGCCGCCTCGCGAACACCTCGTCGGCCGAGTCACGGTCGATCCGGCCGCCTGCCGTGCGCTTCAACTCGTCCGCCGGCAGGCCGCCTTCGGCCTCGAGGTCGCGGGCGAGCCGCTGCGCGTTCCGCGCGAAGGCGGTGTTCTTCCAGAGGAACCAGCCGCCCACCCAGGGCAGCAGGAACGCCACCGCGCCCATGCCCACGGCGATCGGTTCGCCGGTCAGGATGAGCAGGACACCCTCCATCGCCACCACGCCGAAGACGAGGACGAGGACGGTGGCGAGGAAGACGTACGTGATCTTTCCACCCATGGCCGCGGCCTCAGCCCAGGTCCAGGAAGTGCTCCAGGCCGAAGGTGAGGCCCGGAGTGGTGACGACACGGCGGGCGCCCAGGAGGATGCCCGGCATGAAGCTGGAGTGGTGCAGCGAGTCGTGGCGGACCGTCAGGGTCTCGCCCTCGCCGCCGAGCAGCACCTCCTGGTGGGCCAGCAGGCCCCGCAGGCGTACCGCGTGCACCGGGACGCCGTCGACGTCCGCGCCGCGCGCGCCGTCCAGGGCGGTCGCGGTGGCATCCGGCTGGGCGCCGAGGCCGGCCTCGCGGCGGGCGGCGGCGATCAGCTGGGCGGTACGGGTGGCGGTGCCGCTGGGGGCGTCGACCTTGTTCGGGTGGTGCAGCTCGACGACCTCGACGGACTCGAAGTACGGGGCCGCGATCTGGGCGAACTTCATGGTCAGCACGGCGCCGATGGAGAAGTTCGGGGCGATCAGGACGCCGGTCTCCGGGGAGGCGGCGAGCCAGGAGTTCAGCTGCGCGAGGCGCTCCTCGGTCCAGCCGGTGGTCCCGACGACCGCGTGGATGCCGTGGCGCACGCAGTAGTCGAGGTTGTCCATCACCGAGGCCGGGGTGGTCAGTTCGACCGCGACCTGGGCGCCCGTCTCGGCGAGCGTCTCCAGCTTGTCGCCGCGGCCGAGCGCCGCGACCAGTTCCATGTCCTCGGCGGCCTCGACGGCCCGTACCGCCTCGGAGCCGATCCGGCCCTGGGCTCCGAGGACCGCCACGCGCAGCTTGCTCATTACTCTCTGAACTCTCTCTAGGAGACGGATTCGTGCAGGCGTGCCGCCTGCTTGTCCTTCAGCGGCCCTATGACGGACAGCGAGGGACGCTGTCCGAGCACATCACGGGCGACCTCGCGGACCTCGTCCGGGGTGACGGCGGCGATCCGGGCGAGCATGTCGTCGACCGACATCTGGGTACCCCAGCACAGCTCGCTCTTGCCGATGCGGTTCATCAGCGCGCCGGTGTCCTCCAGGCCGAGGACCGTGGAACCGGAGAGCTGGCCGATGGCGCGGGCGATCTCGTCGTCGGTGAGCCCGTCGGTCGCCGCCTTGTCGAGCTCGTCGCGGCAGATCCGCAGCACGTCGTGGACCTGGTTGGGGCGGCAGCCCGCGTACACCCCGAAGAGGCCGCAGTCGGCGAAGCCGGAGGTGTACGAGTACACGCTGTAGGCCAGGCCGCGCTTCTCGCGGACCTCCTGGAAGAGGCGCGAGGACATGCCGCCGCCGAGGGCCGTGTTCAGCACGCCGAGCGCCCAGCGGCGGTCGTCGGTGCGGGCGAGGCCCGGCATGCCGAGGACCACATGGGCCTGCTCGGTCTTGCGGCCGAGGATCTCGACGGCGCCGGCGGTGCGGATCGTGCGCAGACCGTCGCGGGGGGAGACGGGGACCGCGTCCGTACGGGACAGGGCGCCGGCCTTCTCGAAGGCGCGGCGGACCTGGCGTACGACGGTGGCGTGGTCGATGTTGCCCGCGGCGGCGACGACCAGGTGGGTCGGATCGTAGTGCTTCTTGTAGAAGCGGGCGATCCGGCCCCGGTCGAGGGCGTTGATGGTGTCGACGGTGCCGAGGACCGGGCGGCCCAGCGGGGTGTCGCCGAACATGGTGTGCGCGAACAGGTCGTGCACGACGTCGCCCGGGTCGTCCTCGGTCATCGCGATCTCTTCGAGGATGACGCCACGCTCGGCGTCGACGTCCTCTTCGAGGATCAGCGAGCCGGTCAGCATGTCGCAGACCACGTCGATCGCGAGCGGCAGGTCGGTGTCGAGGACCCGCGCGTAGTAGCAGGTGAACTCCTTCGCGGTGAAGGCGTTCATCTCACCGCCGACCGCGTCGAGCGCGGCGGAGATGTCGAGGGCGCTGCGCTGCTTGGTGCCCTTGAAGAGGAGGTGCTCCAGGTAGTGCGTGGCGCCGTTGAGCGTGGGCGTCTCGTCGCGGGAGCCGACGTGCGCCCAGATGCCGAAGGTGGCGGAGCGCACGGAGGGCAGGGTCTCGGTGACGATCCGCAGGCCGCCGGGGAGGGTGGTGCGGCGGACCGTGCCGATGCCGTCCTTGCCCGGGAGAAGCGTTTGGGTACGGGCGACGGCCCGCCCCTCCGAAGAGGGGCGGGCCGTCGTCACGGAACTACGGGACGTCACTGGTCGGTGTCGTCCTTCGCGTCCTCGGCGGCGGCGTCCTCGTCGGCCATGACGGGGACGAGGGAGAGCTTGCCGCGCTGGTCGATCTCGGCGATCTCGACCTGGACCTTCGCGCCGACCGCGAGCACGTCCTCGACGTTCTCCACGCGCTTGCCACCGGCGAGCTTGCGGATCTGCGAGATGTGCAGCAGACCGTCCTTGCCGGGCATCAGGGAGACGAAGGCACCGAAGGTGGTGGTCTTGACGACCGTACCCAGGTAGCGCTCGCCGACCTCCGGCATGGTCGGGTTGGCGATCGAGTTGATCGTGGCGCGGGCGGCCTCGGCCTGCGAGCCCTGCTGGGCACCGATGTAGATGGTGCCGTCGTCCTCGATCGTGATGTCGGCGCCGGTGTCCTCCTGGATCTGGTTGATCATCTTGCCCTTGGGGCCGATGACCTCACCGATCTTGTCCACCGGGATCTTGACGGTGATGATGCGCGGCGCGTTCGGGGACATCTCGTCCGGAACGTCGATCGCCTCGTTCATCACGTCGAGGATGTGCAGACGCGCGTCACGGGCCTGCTTCAGCGCGGCGGCCAGGACCGAGGCGGGGATGCCGTCGAGCTTGGTGTCGAGCTGGAGCGCGGTGACGAAGGTCTTCGTACCGGCGACCTTGAAGTCCATGTCGCCGAAGGCGTCCTCCGCACCGAGGATGTCGGTGAGGGCGACGTAGTGGGTCTTGCCGTCGATCTCCTCGGAGATCAGACCCATGGCGATACCGGCGACGGGGGCCTTGAGCGGCACACCGGCGTTCAGCAGCGACATGGTGGAGGCGCAGACCGAGCCCATGGACGTCGAGCCGTTGGAGCCGAGGGCCTCGGACACCTGACGGATCGCGTACGGGAACTCCTCGCGCGTCGGCAGCACCGGCACGATGGCGCGCTCGGCGAGCGCGCCGTGGCCGATCTCGCGGCGCTTGGGCGAGCCCACGCGGCCGGTCTCACCGACGGAGTACGGCGGGAAGTTGTAGTTGTGCATGTAGCGCTTGCGGGTCACCGGGGAGAGGGTGTCCAGCTGCTGCTCCATACGGAGCATGTTGAGGGTGGTGACGCCCAGGATCTGGGTCTCGCCACGCTCGAAGAGCGCCGAGCCGTGCACGCGCGGGATGGCCTCGACCTCGGCGGCGAGCGTACGGATGTCCGTGAGCCCGCGGCCGTCGATGCGGACCTTGTCCTTGATGATCCGCTCGCGGACCAGCTTCTTGGTCAGCGCGCGGTAGGCACCGGAGATCTCCTTCTCGCGGCCCTCGAAGGCCGGGAGAAGCTTCTCGGCGGCGAGCTCCTTGATGCGGTCGAGCTCGGTCTCGCGCTCCTGCTTGCCGGCGATGGTGAGCGCCTGCGCGAGGTCGTTCCTGACGGCGGCGGTGAGCGCCTCCAGGGCGTCGTCCTGGTAGTCGAGGAAGACCGGGAACTCGCCGGTGGGCTTGGCAGCCTTGGCGGCGAGGTCCGACTGGGCCTTGCAGAGGACCTTGATGAAGGGCTTCGCGGCCTCGAGACCGGCGGCGACGAGCTCCTCGGTCGGCGCCTCGGCGCCGCCCTTGACGAGCTCGATCGTGCGCTCGGTGGCCTCGGCCTCGACCATCATGATCGCGACGTCGCCGTCCTCAAGGACGCGACCGGCGACGACCATGTCGAAGACGGCGTCCTCGAGCTCGGTGTGCGTCGGGAACGCGACCCACTGGCCGTTGATCAGCGCGACACGGGTGCCGCCGATCGGGCCGGAGAAGGGCAGGCCGGCCAGCTGCGTGGAGCAGGAGGCGGCGTTGATGGCGACCACGTCGTAGAGGTGGTCGGGGTTGAGCGCCATGATCGTCTCGACGATCTGGATCTCGTTGCGCAGGCCCTTCTTGAAGGAGGGGCGCAGCGGGCGGTCGATCAGGCGGCAGGTGAGGATCGCGTCCTCGGAGGGGCGGCCTTCCCGGCGGAAGAAGGAGCCGGGGATCTTGCCGGCCGCGTACATCCGCTCCTCGACGTCCACCGTGAGGGGGAAGAAGTCGAGCTGGTCCTTGGGCTTCTTCGACGCGGTGGTCGCGGAGAGGACCATCGTGTCGTCGTCCAGGTACGCGACGGCGGAGCCGGCGGCCTGCTTGGCCAGGCGGCCCGTCTCGAAGCGGATGGTGCGGGTGCCGAAGGTGCCGTTGTCGATGACGGCCTCGGCGTAGTGGGTCTCGTTCTCCACTAGCGGTTTCTCCTACGTGTTCGTCTTTTCGTCCGTCGGCCCGTGTGGCCGGGGACGGTGGTGGAGGAGAAGCGCGCCTTCGGATGCGGGCCGGTCTTCGATCGAAGCACCCGGGGATTGTGGGGTCCGGGGGCCACTACCGAGGACCGGCGGCGTGCCGGCGGCTCCTCGCTCGTGATGTGGCGTTGTGCGACCAGACTAAGTGCCGGTCGGTACATCGCGCACGTACAGCAAAGGGAGCGGCCCCCTAAAAGTGGGAACCGCTCCCTTCACGGTGTACTTACTTCGCACCGCCGGCCGCACCGCGGCGGATGCCGAGGCGGTCGACCAGGGCACGGAAGCGCTGGATGTCCTTCTTGGCCAGGTACTGCAGCAGGCGGCGACGCTGGCCGACCAGGATCAGCAGACCACGGCGGGAGTGGTGGTCGTGCTTGTGCTGCTTGAGGTGCTCGGTCAGGTCCGAGATGCGGCGGGAGAGCATCGCGACCTGGACCTCGGGGGAGCCGGTGTCGCCCTCCTTCTGGCCGAACTCGGCGAAGATCTGCTTCTTCGTAGCGGCGTCGAGCGACATGCGTACTCCTATGTGTGTTCGTGCGCCCACGAGTGCCCCTGGTCTCGTTCTCAGGGGAGCTTCCGTGACTCGGAGGCGAAGGTCCGATGAGCGCAGCTTCCAGAGAATCCGGTGAATCCAGGGATTCCGGTGGATCCGGGAGCGCGTACACAAACGGCCGTCACACAGCGTACCAGGTGAGCGGAGTGCCCTTACGGGGAGTGCCCCTAACGGGGAGTGCCCCTACTTGCTGGTCAGGGAGCGGGCCGCCATGAAGACGTCCAGTACCGCGAGGCAGAGCGGGACGAGGGAGAGCAGGACGACCACCTCGGCCAGGTCGAGCAGACGGCCCCAGAACGGCGAGAGGCCCTTCTTCGGGATGATCAGCCCGATGGCGGTGACGAGGGCGGCGCCGGCGGCGACGGTCGCGGTGAGCCAGATCGTACGGATGTCCAGGCCGCCGCGGTCGCCGTAGATCAGCAGGTCCTTGACGAGGTCGGCCGGCGGGTTCAGGGAGAGGCCGAGGATCAGCAGCGCGATGGCGGCGAGGCCGGCCACCAGGACACAGGCGACCTGCGAGGTGTAGCGGAAGAGCCGGGCGCGCAGCAGCATCGCGAGGCCGGCGGCGAGGGCGAGGAGCTGGCCCCAGACGTTGCCGGCGAAGCCGAGGACCGCGGCGGAGCCGACGACGACGGCCGCGCAGCCGCCGACGAGGCCGAGGAGCATCTCGTGGCCGCGGCGGGCCTGCAGCGCGATGCGCTCGCCGTCGACGGCCTGGGCCTCCTCGGTGCTCCGGCCGGGTTCGGCGTGGAAGTCGTCGTCGGCGGCGCTGCGCGGGGAGGCGTAGCCGATGGGCAGCCGGGCGAAGCGGGCCGAGAGGCCGGGCAGGAAGGCGACCAGGCCGACGGCGACGGGGGCGCAGACGGCGGCGGTCTCGGTGGCGGAGGCCTCGGCGACGATCGCCAGGAAGGTGGCGAGGGTGCCGACGCCGGCCAGGAAGGTGGCCGCGACGAAGGGGGCGTCGCCGCTGGGGGTGAGCGCGACCAGGGTGACGGAGGCGACCAGGACGGTCACGCAGCCGAGCAGGAACTGGAGGCGGCCGGGGCCGTCGCCGGCGTCGGGCGCGACGATGCCGGAGCCGGCGATGAGCAGCAGGGGCAGGGCGCCCAGGCCGAGGGCGACGGCGGTGGCCCGGTCGGCGTACACCCGGGCCCGTACCCCGGCGAAGGCGGTGAGCAGGACGCCGGCGGCGCCGGCCACGACGCCGGGGAGGCTGTGCATGTCGTGGCGTACCGGGTCGGCGAACCAGAGCACGAAGCCCATCAGGACGAGCAGCAGCACCCCGCCGACGAGTCCCGCGCCGCGCAGCAGGTCGTCGCTCCACAGGTGCCGGTCGCGGGTGACCGCGGAGGCGACGGCGTCGGAGACGTCGTCGAAGACGGCGGGCGGCAGGGACTGGGCGAACGGGCGCAGCGAGAGGACCTCGCCGTCGAGGACCTGCTGGGCGGCGAGGGTACGGGCGCCGTCGAGGACGGAGCCGTCGCGGCGGACCAGGTGGTAGCCGGTCGGGGTGCCGGCGGACTGGGTCTGGCCGGTGAGCCGCAGGATCTCCGGATAGACGTCGGCGACCGCGATGTCCTCCGGGAGTGCCACGTCGATACGGCTGTCCGGTGCCACGACGGTGACACGGCAGAAGCCGGTCGCTGCGGTCGTACTCACGTCTCTGGACCCCCTGATTCGCGGTTGCGCACGGTGCGCGCGCCACCCTACCGGGGACGGTGGGGAAGGGCTGCAAGTAGGATCGCGGTCTCGTGGGGGAGGCCGTCGCTCAGGGGCGCCGGTGCGGAACTCCCGCGGGAAGTCCGCCCGTAACGAGGGATTGATGCGCCGGTGAGCCAGATCGTCGTCAAACGCCCGCCGAGGTCCCTTCCTCCGGAAGTACCCAGTGAGGAACTGGTCCTGGAGGCTCCTCCGGAGCTGCCTCGGGGTCAGCAGGAGGGCATGCTGATGCAGCTCCTGCCGATGCTCGGCATGGGTTCGTCGGTGGTGTTCTTCTTCATGCCGGGCGCCCATCCGTTCATGCGCATCATGGGCATCCTGATGCTCGTCTCGACGGTCGGCATGGTCATCGCCCAGCTCGTGCGGTTCCGCAAGGGTACGCAGGGGCAAATGGCGGATGTGCGGCGCGACTACCTCAAATACCTCGCGCAGACCCGGCGTACGGTCCGGAGGACGGCGCGCAGGCAGCGGGACGCGCAGCTGTATCTGCACCCCGCTCCCGAGCAGTTGTGGTCGGTGGTGGCCGAGGGCTCGCGGGTGTGGGAACGCCGGATGGGCGACAGCGACTTCGGGCAGGTACGGGTCGGGCTCGGCTCCCAGCAGCTGGCGACGCCGCTGGCGGCTCCGGACACCGCGCCGGTGGACGAGCTGGAGCCGTTGTGCGCGGGCGCGATGCAGCAGTTCCTGGCCGTGCACGGCTCGTTGGACGGGCTGCCGATGGCGGTCTCGATGCGGGCCTTCTACCACGTGACGGTCTCGGGCGAACCGGAGTCGGCGCAGGCCGCGGCGCGGGCCCTGGTCTCCCAGTTGGCGACGCTGCACTCCCCCGACGACCTGATGGTCGCGGTGGTGGCGGCGCGGGGCGCGCAGGAGCGCTGGGACTGGACGAAGTGGCTGCCGCACACGCAGATCGCGGGCCAGGTCGACGGGGCGGGCACGAGGCGGCTGTTCGGCGACGACCTCGGTGAGCTGGAGTCGCTGATCCGTGGGCGGCTCGACGGGCGGCCCCGGTTCGGCCGGGACAGCCAGCCGGTGCTCGACCAGCCGCATGTGGTGGTCGTGCTCGACGGCGGGATGGTGCCGCCGGACTCGCTCTTCGCGGCGCCCGAGGGTTTGCAGGGCGTGACCATCGTCGAGGTGGTGCACGGTGAGCTGGACGAGCCGCGGGGTGGGCTGTCGGTGATCGTGCGGCCCGGGCGGCTGCGCCTGGAGTCGGGCGGTGGGTTCGCGTACGAGGGCGTGCCGGACGGGATCTCGCCGCCGGCCGCCGAGGCGCTGGCGCGGCAGCTGGCGCCGCTGCGGATGGGCGGCGGGGACGACGACGAACCGCTGCTCGCCAATCTGGACTTCACGGATCTGCTGAAACTGGGTGACGCGGCGTCGGTGGACGTGGCGCGGACCTGGCGGCCGCGGTCGGTGGCCGAGCGGCTGCGGGTGCCGATCGGGGTCGGCGAGGACGGCCAGCCGGTCATGCTCGACCTGAAGGAGGCGGCGCAGGAGGGCATGGGGCCGCACGGCCTGTGCGTGGGTGCGACCGGGTCCGGCAAGTCGGAACTGCTGCGCACGCTCGTC
Organism: Streptomyces sp. P9(2023); assembly: GCF_032436795.1. Classification (NCBI taxonomy): domain Bacteria; kingdom Bacillati; phylum Actinomycetota; class Actinomycetes; order Kitasatosporales; family Streptomycetaceae; genus Streptomyces; species Streptomyces sp. P9(2023). The sequence goes on along the minus strand of NZ_JAUPWM010000053.1, from coordinate 27,321 downwards.
CTGGGTCTGGCGGTGACGCACTCCTCGGAGACGCTGAACTTCGTCCTCGCGGACTTCAAGGGTGGTGCCACGTTCGCGGGCATGTCCCAGATGCCGCACGTGGCGGCGGTCATCACCAACCTGTCGGACGACCTGACGCTCGTCGACCGGATGGGCGACGCGATCCGCGGTGAGCTGCAGCGCCGCCAGGAGCTGCTGCGGTCGGCGGGCAACTACGCCAACATCCACGACTACGAGAAGGCGCGCGCGGCCGGTGCCCCGCTGGAGCCGCTGGCCTCGCTGGTCCTGGTCATCGACGAGTTCTCCGAACTGCTGACGGCCAAGCCGGACTTCATCGACATGTTCATCCAGATCGGCCGGATCGGCCGTTCGCTGGGCGTGCATCTGCTGCTGGCCTCGCAGCGCCTGGAGGAGGGCAAGCTCCGGGGCCTCGACACGTACCTCTCGTACCGGATCGGTCTGCGGACGTTCTCGGCGGCGGAGTCGCGGACGGCGATCGGTGTGCCGGACGCGTACCACCTGCCGTCGGTGCCGGGTTCGGGCTATCTGAAGTTCGGTACGGACGAGATGACCCGGTTCAAGGCCGCGTACGTCTCGGGGACGTACCGGACGGGCGGGCCGCGGCCGGAGGTGGGGCAGCTGCCGATCGAGCGGCGTCCTGCGCTCTTCACGGCGACGCAGGTGCCGGTCGTGTACGCGGCGCCCGACCCGGCGTATCTGGCGGCGCGGCGCGAGGAGGAGGACGACGCGCTCGCGGACACCGTCCTCGACGTGATCGTGCGACGGCTGGAGGGGCAGGGTGTGCCCGCGCACCAGGTGTGGCTGCCGCCGCTCGACCAGGCGCCCTCGCTCGACCAGCTCCTGCCGGGGCTCGCGCCCACCGCGCACCGGGGTCTGACGGCGACCGAGTACACGCGTCCCGGCGGGCTCACGGTGCCGCTCGGCCTGATCGACAAGCCGTTCGAGCAGCGGCGCGAGGTGCTGTACCGGGACTTCTCCGGTGCGGCGGGCCACATGATGGTGGTGGGCGGTCCGCAGTCCGGCAAGTCGACGCTGATGCGGACGCTGATCTCGTCGTTCGCGCTCACCCACACCCCGGCCGAGGTGCAGTTCTACGCCCTCGACTTCGGTGGTGGCGGCCTGTCGTCGCTGGCCGAGCTGCCGCATGTCGGCGGGGTCGCGTCGCGGCTCGACCCCGAGCGGGTCCGGCGGACGGTCGCGGAGGTCCTCGGCGTACTGAACCGCCGCGAGGAGTTCTTCCGCGCGCACGGGATCGACTCGATCGCCACCTACCGGCGCAAGCGGGCCGCGGGTGAACTCCCGGGCGAGGCCTGGGGCGACGTGTTCCTGGTCATCGACGGCTGGGGCGGCTTCCGGAACGAGTACGACATGCTGGAGGGGACGGTCTCCGACCTCGCGGCGCGCGGTCTGGGCTACGGCATCCACGTCGTCATCACCGCCGCCCGCTACATGGAGGTCCGCGCGGCGGTCAAGGACCAGATGCTGAGCCGGCTCGAGCTTCGGCTCGGTGACGTCATGGACTCCGAGTTCGACCGGAAGGTGGCGGCGAACGTCCCGACCGGGGTGCCCGGACGCGGCCAGGTGCCGGAGAAGCTGCACTTCATGGGCGCGCTGCCGCGGATCGACGGGTCCGGCTCGTCGGACGACCTGTCGACGGGTACGGAGAGCTTCGTGGCGGCCGTACGGGGTGCCTGGACGGGCCCGGTGGCGCCGGCCGTCCGGCTGCTGCCGCACAAGCTGCCGGCGGACCGGCTGCCGAAGGGCTTCGAGTTCCCGCAGCACGGCATCGCGATCGGCATCGACGAGACGCGGCTGGAGCCGGTCTTCGTCAACTTCGACACCGATCCGTTCTTCCTGATCTTCGGCGAGAGCGAGTCCGGCAAGACGAACCTGCTGCGGCTGATCGCCAAGCAGATCGCGGAGCGGTACTCCCCCGACGAGGCGAAGCTCGTGGTGGGCGACTACCGGCGGGCGCTGCTCGGCAGCCTGCCCGAGGAGCACCTGCTCGAGTACGCGCCGATGGCGAGCTCGATGCAGATGCACATGGAGGCGCTGGCCGGCGTCTTCGCGCGGCGCCAGCCGCCGCAGGACGTGACGCCGCAGCAGCTGCGGGACCGCAGCTGGTGGTCGGGGCCGCAGGTCTTCATCATCGTCGACGACTACGACCTGGTGGCGACGAGCGGCGGCAACCCGCTGGCGGCGCTCGCGGAGTACCTGCCCTTCGCCCGGGACACGGGCGTCCGCTTCATCATCGCGCGCAACAGCGCGGGTGCCTCCCGTTCGATGTACGAGGCCTTCATGCAGCGCATCAAGGAACTCGGCGCGCAGGGCGTGGTCCTGTCCGGCGACCCCCAGGAGGGCGACCTCCTGGGCAACGCCCGGCCGCGGCCGATGCCGGCGGGTCGGGGCTTCTTCGTGGGGCGGCGGGGCGGGTCGTCGCTGGTGCAGACGGGGCGGATGCCGGAGCGATGAGAGCTCGGAACGGTGGTCGGCCGTCCGTCGGGCACCGCCGCACGGCGCCGAGGCCGAGCGTGGCGCATCTCAACGAACGAATACCGATGACAACGACGTACGTGTGGCTCCCGCTTCCGCTCCACCCTCCGTTCCCTCGCTGTCCTGGCGGTCGGCGCTGCTGTCCTCACCTGCTGTTCCTCGGGCGGGCCGTCGGTCGAGAAGGCGACGACGACCTGCGGTCGACGTCGTTCCACGCCTCCGGCGGGACGACCGCGTTCTCGGGTGGGACTCAGGAGATCTGGTGGAACCCCGAGCAGGGTCTCCGCCTCAAGGCCTCCGGCGACGGCAAGTCCGGCGAGATGTACTGCAGGGACGGCAAGACGTACTTCAGCGCCGTCCTGTTCGCCGACACGCTGGCGCAGAGGGCACAGCCGATCACCGTCCCCGACCGGCTGAACGACGTCTTCGTCACCACCGAGTCCGGCCAGGGCTGCGACGTCTACTTCACGATCTCGGAGAACGCGGAAGAGGCGTCCGAGAGCGGCAAGACCGTCGACGGCCGGCCCGCGACCGCGTTCACCGTCTCGGCCGGGGGCGCTTCCGACACGTACTACCTGGAGAACGAGACGGCACGCCTCGTACGGCTCGTGGCGGAACGGGACGGCCGGACCAGCACCACGGACTACGACGCCGTTGGGGAGAAGGTATCGATCACGATGCCGGCGGAGCACAGGACCATGTCGATGGACGAGTTCCGCAGCCAGGTTTCGAGCAGCGGACAAGCAGAGGACATGGGGCCTCACACGTCTCATGACGTGTAGTAGCGTCGGCATGTTCACATAGCAAACATCTTCGAGTGAGTAGGCCGACGGCGGATCGGTGCGCGATTTGCCGCAGGGAAGTCGGCGGACGTGGACCTCACGGGTCACGAACGGGGAGTTCAGCATGGGATTCGACGAAGAGTGGAGTGCGTTCCGCAGCCAGGCCGCGGAACGACAGGCGACGAGCATGCAGTTGAATCAGCTGCCCGCCGACGCGTCGGGACCGACAGGCGGCGATTCGGGAACCTTCGGTTCGACGCCCGGGCAGAAGAAGGCCGCGGCGAACACGATCGAGAACGAGCTGGAGGGGGCCACCAAGCGGGCCACCGAGTGGGCCGACGTGGCGTCGAACAGCGCGATCACGGCCTTCGACGGCTGGGACACGGCCGCGGGCCTGAAGAAGGTCCAGGAGACGTGGGACCAGCAGGTCAGGGTCCTGATGGGCCGGCTCAACGGGGAGAAGTACGCGCTGCGGGGCGCGAACGGGTTCATCGAGGGCAACGACCTCGACATCCGTTCCCAGTTCGGGCCGCTCGCCCCGCATGACCCGCTCCCGCCGTCGTGGCAGGGCCGTGTGTAGGTTCCGGGATTTCGTTGGACCGTTCTCGACGGGGAAGCAGGACGCATGCTGACGTATCACGAAGTCATGACGACCGACTTCGGCAAGCTCACCACGGCCGCGGAGAAGTGGGACTCCATGGCCGGCGAGATCAAGAAGGTCGAGGACCGATACAAGGACTCGGTCCAGAAGATAGTCATCGGCCCGAGCTGGACCGGCGTCAGTGCGGGCGTCGCAGGTATCAACTTCGCCGGCACCCGCTACGAGTACAGCGCGGCACAGATCCAGGCCAAGGCGATAGCCTCGCTGCTCCGCGACGCGCACACACAGTTCGTCGACCTCAAGAAGAAGCTCGAATCCGCACGGGCCGAAGCCATCGAGGCCGGCATGAACGTCTCGGCGCAGGGCCATGTCACGTTCGACTACGCCCGGCTGACGGATTCCGAGCGGCGCGCGTACCGGAACGACCCCGACGGTCAGACAGTGATCCGTGAGTCCGTCGCCAAGTGGCAGAAGCACATCGACGACCGTGTGAAGGTCGTCTCGGACGCCGACGAAGGCGTCAAGATCGCCCTCGAAGCCGTCGTCGTCGACAGCAACAAGGACGCCTTCGGCAAGGGCAACGACGCCCAACTCAACGGCTTCAACGTCGGCGCCCAGGGCGACGTCGAGGTCTACGAAGCCCGTAACGCCGAGGACATCGCTACCCGGATCAACAGTGGCGAGAAGGTCTCCGCGGCCGACTACGCCGAACTCAACCGCTCCTTCCGCGACAACTCCGACAACAAGGCCTTCAGCCAGACCTTCGTCGGCGGAATCGGCGCCGACGGCACCATCAAGCTCGCCAACAGGCTCAACGACGGGGCGCACTCCGGTGACCAGTCCCAGCGCGGCCTGTACCGCGACGTGAACAAGGGGCTCGCCGACACGCTGGCGGGAGCCACGAAGGTGCCGGACTTCAAGGACGCCGACGGCAAGAAGCTCGTGTACGGGACGAAGGCGCACCAGGATGCCTTCGCCGAGTGGGCCAAGACCTCGGACGCGAAGTTCTACAACGACTTCATGGGCGACCTGAAGACGGCGGGCGTCGCCAAGTACGACCTGGACGTGGCCGGCGACAAGATTTCCGTGGGCACCGGACACGGGCAGGAGATCCGCGGCTACCACGGCTTGGCCACGCTGATGCAGCAGGGCAGCGGCTACTCCCCTCAGTTCCTGGGCGATCTGACGGACGACATGATCGCCGCGGAGAAGAAGGACGAGAACATCTGGGACCTGCACGGGTCCTTCGACGGCAAGGAAGACGGCTGGTTCAAGAACGATCCCGTCGACGGCGTCCTCAACGTCATGAGCCGGGACCCGGAGGCGGCGACCGGATACCTCGACCCGAACGCCGACGGCGACAAGAACCGCCTGGAATACCTCCTCAAGGACCGCGACTGGGACACCGTCAACACGACGGACTGGCGCGGCAACATCGAGACCACGGGCAAGGACACCTTCGACAAGGACGTCCGCACAGGACTCGGCCTCGCCCTGGAAGCCGCCACGACGGGACACACACCGCTCGGGCCCGGCCAGGACCCATGGCCCGCGACGCCGCACACCGAGGCACAGGCGCGGATCATGCACGACGTCATCGGCACGCTCGGCCCGGACCAGAGTGTCCACGAGAACCTGCGCGAGCCGCTGGCGCGATCGCTGGCCTCCTATACCGAGGACACGCACGAGATGCTGGCAGGCTTGGACTCCAGGTACATCACCGAGGCGGGAACGGGGTACTTCGAGAGAGACGGCGATACCCACTTGGCCGTGTCCCAGAAGGACCTCGTGCAGTTCATGCGTGGGCTCTCGGAGGATCCAGAAGCCTATGGCACGCTCCACAAGGCAGAGTCCCGATACATCGGTCTATCGCTGGAGCAAATCCCAGAAGGCGCCAAGGGCGCGGAGCTGACCAACCCGCTCAACAAGGCCGGTACGGCCCTGGGTGCGATGGCTTCCATCAGGGAAGACGTCATCAACGACGGCCGGATGGCCGGCTACAGCGAAGCGGACTGGAAAGCCAAGATGGCTTACCACATCATCGGCGGGGCCGTGACCCCTCTCTATTTCACGACTGCAGGTGGCATCTCCATCGCCTTCGGCGACTCCATTCAGCGCGGCGTCGACACCTGGGCGTGGCAATGGGGCAACGAGATGAAGGCCGCAGTCGACGCCAAGGCAAACCCGGAGATCGCAGACAACTTCCTCCGCGTCAACAAGGAGTTGCCCATCTTGGTTCGCGAATGGGCCAACGACAGGGGCAACATCGCCGAGGCCGACATCCAGGGCTACACCGAGAACGCGCTTGACGGCCGTGATCGCGGCACCGGGACGGCACGCGAATACCTGACGGACACGACCAACTAAGCCCAGATGCCGACGCACAGGAACAAGATGACATGACGGTGAGAACCAAGCGCTCAGCAATGCAATTCAAGGTACTGGTCGCTGTCGGGCTATGTGTGGCCCTGCTGGGCGGCATCGCAGCGTGGCTCGTCCTCGGACGGGACACGGCCGCACCCTGCAACGGCCTGCCCGAGGACGAGACAGTGCGGAAGTCGCTGGGCGCGGCCGTGCAGCCGGGTATGAGTTGTGCCGCTTTCGGCGATGCCGTGGTCAAGGCGACCGTGGGGGCCGAGCCCGGTGTCCACAGCCAGCAGCAGGCCCAGGTTCTGAAGGACGTGCTCTTCGCCCTCGGATTCACACAGCCCGACGACTTCACCCTCGATCCCGCGCTGCGGCTCCCACTCGCGACCGCGCTGGCGGACTACGCGCCCGACGTCCACGAGATGCTCGCCGCCCTCGACTCCGAGTACATGGACAGGGATGGCCGATCCGACCCGCCGTGGGAATCGGGAGGCACGTACCACGTCTCGGTGTTCAACACGTTCTTCCGGGACATCGTGCGCGCGATCTCCGAGGACCCCCGCGCCTACACGTTGCTGCGTACAGCCGAGAGCCGTCATGTGGCACAGGAACTGGCCGCTGTCCCCAGTGACGCGAAGGACCTCGCCTTGTCGCTGCCCCCGAGGAAAAGCGCGCGCGTCCTCGGCGTTCTCGACGGTATTGCCTCCGTGGTCATGGACCGCCTGGATAAGGACGAGGCGCGGGCCTGGCGTGCGGCAGTCGTGGAAGGGGTCGCGCGCGGCCTGGCCGCCCCGGGTGAAGGGGAGAACGGCCCGGGTGACAGCCTCACGACAGTCTGGCTCGGGGTTTTCGAGAGCACCCGCGTGGAGGAGCGCTTCGACCACCTGAGTACTCAGGGCGTCGACCTCGCCCGCATCTGGCTGGAGAGCAGGAACACGGACGAGGCAACACAGCAGGGGGTGCTGGCCGAGGTGGCAAACAGCGCGCTCGGCGGCTCTCGCGAAGTCGCTCCCTGACGAGTTGTCAAGCCGCTGCCGTGACCGGTCATGTTGATGGCACCCTCCGTCACGGATCAGGGGCCACAGAACGTTGATCCGTCGCCGGGCCGGCGCGAGGACGGCATGGGTGGGCCGTTTACCTTCGGAAGTGCCCAGGGTGAGGCCAGGCAGAGTTACAACGGAGCCTGCCGGATCACGTTCGAGGAATTGCGGGGCCGAAGTTGACGATGAACAGGTGCACCTTACTCAGAATCACAAGGAGTCTCCGATGCCTACCTCGTCCAGGCACCGATGGATCGCCCTCACAGGGTTCGCCGCCCTCTCGGCCGCGGCCGGCCTGTTCCTCCTGTGGAACACCAACGTGCTCGGCGAGGAGACCTTCTGCGATGACATCGTCAGCCCGACGGAGATGAGTTCCGTACTGGACTCCGCAGGGCGAATCTCGGAAGTTCGGTCGCTCGGGAAGCCCGTTACCGCACTCTCCTGCCGGACCGAGCGCACGAGTAGGTTCCTCGGTAAGGAATCCATGGAATTCGAGATCAGCACCGAGGTACACGAACCGGACTTCCAGTTCCAGACGCATACCTGGAAGAATCCGTCCGATATGTCCTTCTTCTCGAACGGAAGCACGGGAGCCGTTTCTGATCAAAGAGGTTGGGTACTTCTCCCGGAAGCATGCCGAGGAAAGGTGGGCATGGCCACTCCGGGCGGCAGGCAAATGCCGGAAGTAGACGAGGTCGTCACCGTAGACGCCGTCATCAAGGGTGGCGCAACCGATCGGTCGGCGCTGGCGAGAATGCTCGTCGCGGCCGCTCACCGCATCGCCGCGCAAGCAGGCTGCGTTACGAGCGGTCAGGCCGAGGAGCCACAACTCCAGGCAAGGAAGACGGCACCCACAGACGCGGCGGCGGTTTGCGGTCTGCCCGGTTTCACGCTTCCCCGACAGGCACTCATCGAAGGCGAGGCAGCACTCAACACAGAGCGGATCAGCGGAAGTATGCCGGGCACCTGGTCATGCGGCCTGGACCTTTCCGGGAACGCGGAAGGCACGATCTGGTTCTCTGCGAGCTCTGACCCACGAATCGTCAGTTCGACGCTGCTCAACGACGACCGGTTCCGAGACCTCCCTGGTGGCGCCGGGAAGGTGGACACGCTGAGGAATGCCCACGCCCTTATCTGCGGCGACAAGACCGTGTACTTCACGATGCGTTGGAGCGACGAATACTGGGGCGCGGTCAACGAACCGAGCGCCGCACTGTCCCACGAGATGCTCCAGTCCTTCATCGATTCGGCACGCACGAACTACGCATGCCCGGCAGTACCGCTTCCGGCCCCTTGAACCCTGGTCCACCGAGACAGGTTCGACCAGCGCGGCGTCGGCCTCAGGAGGGGCAGTTTGGCCATTGGATGAAGGCTCCGGCAGATGCCATGAAGAGGGAACGCTTGGCAGCGGGAGATCCTCCGCCGAGCGGTACGGATGAAGACGCTGAAGCAACGGCACTCTGCACCACCAACGTCGAGGACAGCTCGCCCTCGAACCGGGCGCGAGGAAGCGTGCACGGCACCACGCACAAGGAAGTAGGACACGAACACCCGCGAAGCAGTGGCTCCCGTCGGCGTGTGGTCGTGTGCGCTCACCCTTCTGGAGCGGTCCCCGGAGATCCCGAAGGGCTCCGACTACGTCACCTTCTCCGTCGCCCAGGATCCTTTGGTCCGAGGCACGTCTTCCCTCCGCGGACACGTTCAGGAACTTCGTCGCGAAAGTGGGTGTCACGTTCGGCTACAACCCGGCTGACGTCGGGTCCGTGAGCTGTTAGACAAGCGGCTACGCGTGAGTGGAGCCGGTCCAGCCAGACCGGCCCCACTCTCGTCATCGAATTCGAGAAGCGTGACCGTCAGCTCCAACTGACGTGGGGCACAACCGACCCGAAGGCTCACGCGATCATTCAGAACACCGGCAGGGCGCTGAGTGATGTGCCGTCCATGAGGAGCACGCGATTCGCGTCGCCCGCGATCCAGTAGCGGTCGGGGGTCCTGATGATGCGGAACACCCACGGCGGACGAGCCTCTGCCGAGAGGTCGATGACGTTGATGCCTCCTTGTTTGTCGTTGACCGACACCGACCAGAGGCCGCTTCCCTGCAGCACGAGGGGGCTGGGCGGATCGCACGTGACGAGGCCGCCCCATGCCCAGTCGGTGGTCTTCCCGCTCTGGAGGTCGTAGCGGAGGGGATATTGGAGGGCCGACGCGTACACGTGGTTGCCATGGATCGTCGGCGGGCCCCAGAAGACCGCGTCGGCGTTCGGCGGTTTGGGATTCTGGGCCGTCCAGAGTTCCTTTCCACCGACGACATCGAAAGCGGAGAGGTTCCTTCCGGTCACGCAGAGGGAGCGCCCCGAACAGGCGAGGGAGGCCCGGCCGCCCTCGGCCTGGTCACGTAGGCCCCATACCTTGCGGCCGTCGTTCGTGGCGAGGGCGACGACGTCCCCGTCCGCCGCGGCGATCACCAGCCGGCCGTGCGCCGTCAATCCACGTGACGCGGCCTTCGTGCCGAGATCCGCGCTGACGTCGACCGTCCAGCGGATCTTGGCATCGGACCGGCCGATGCTGCGCACACGCCTGTCCTTGGTGATCAGATAGACGGCGTCGTCGTCCGCGGCGAGGAGGGAGGAGGCTTCCGCGGGAGAGGTCCACTTCGCCTCGCCCGTCGAGGCGACGAAGGTCACGAGGGTGCCGTTCCGGTCGGTGGCCGCCACCAGTTGGTCGGAGAGTGACAGGTATCGCTGCGCGGCCACGGTCTCCGGTGCCGACCACCGGAGGCTGCCGTCGACGACGCTGCGCGCGGCGATGCCGCCCTTCGGTGCCCCGACGATGACGACGTCGCGTACGGGGAACGGCGCGGGCGAGTCGTCTCCGAGCGCCGAAGGGATGCTCCAGAGAGGCTCGGGGGTCTCGCCGAGGACGTAGTCGCCCTTCTTCGCATCCAGGACGCGGGCCTTCGGTGACTGCACGGCCGGCGGGATGTCGAAGGGGCCGGTACGGCCCGTCCTCCGGTTCCACCACGCGGCGGTGCCGCCACCGACGGCGAGCACGGACCCGCCGACAGCCAGGCCGGTCAGCAGGCGACGACGGGAGACGGATCGTGGTGCGACCCCGCCCGGCACCGTGGTCAGCTGATGGAGACCGTGCTCACGGGTCGTGATGTCGAGTGCGATCGGTCCATGCCGCCAGGCGCGTTCGGCGCCTGGCGGCGGGGCGAACGAGTGGATGATCTGGTCCGGCAGTGGCCGGGACGCCGGGTCCGGGGCGAGGCACGGACCGATCAGCGGCTGAAGCGCGGGCGGAACACGGTCCAGGCGGGGCGTGCCGTGGACGACCTCGTACTGCACGGCGGCGACGTGTGAGCCTTCGTACGCGTGCTGTCCGCTCGCCGCATAGACCAGGACCGCACCCAGGGAGAAGACATCGGCCGGTGGACCGACGCGTCGGCCGAGGACCTGCTCGGGCGCGCCCTAGCCGGGGGTGACCGGGACCTGGCCGGTCGTCGTGAGAGTGAGGCCGTGTTCGGGGCGGGCGATACCGAAGTCGATGACGCGGGGGCCCGTTGCGGTCATCACGATGTTGGCGGGCTTCAGGTCGCGGTGGACCAGGCCGGCGGCGTGGATGTCCCGGAGTGCGTGGGCCAGCGCTGCCGCCAGGGTCCGTACCGTCGGCTCGTCCAGTGGCCCGTGGGCCTGAACGGCGTCCGCGAGTGTCGGACCGGTCAGGAACTCGGTGGCGATCCACGGACGCCCGCCCTCCGTCTGGGCGTCCAGGACGCGGGCCACGGACCCGCTCACGACCGCCCTGGCCATCTGGGCCTCGCGGACGAATCGACGTGTGAGGTTCTCGTCGTACGCCAGGTGGGGGTGCAGCACCTTCACGGCGGCTGCGTGCCCCTCGCCGTCCTGACCGACGTAGACCTTGCCCATGCCTCCTTCACCCAGGACAGCGAGGATGCGGTACGGGCCAAGTCGGATCGGGTCTCCGGACTCCAGCGGCTTCATTGTGTGTGAGGCTTTCTGTGAGCTCAGGCGAGCGGGTACGCGGCGGCGTACTCGCGGCCGATGGCGATGAGCCGCTTGGCGGAGGTGTGGGCGAAATACCGTGCCCTGGCGGCCTTGACGGGACGGGAGACGGCGCCGGTTCGAACGTCCGCGGCCACAACACCGGACGAAGCCCTGCTGTACACGTGGGAGATCCCGACCACGGGCGGGGTACCGAGGTCCCCGGCCGCGACCGCGCGACTCTTCTCCGCCCACCGCCGTGTGCCGCTCACGGCGTCGAGCGCGACCGCCGCGGCCCTCCTCCACCGCGTACACCACACCGTCCTTGACGGCCGCGGGGCTGAACCGCGCTCCCGGCGTCCGTCCTTCGAAGCGCCAGGCCGAACTGCCGTCGTCCAGGCGGAGCGCGACCAGTTCACCCGCCGCCGGGTACACGTGCCGGTCGTCCACGGCGAGATGGGCCCGGTCGAGAGCCGGCTGCTCGCCGTCGAGCGGACGGTTCCACAGCGCTTCGCCCGTCAGCGCGTTGTGTACGACAAGGCGGGGTTCTCCGGCCGCGGACTGCTGGACGAGGACCAGGTGCTCGCCCACGGCCTGGGCGGACAGAAAGTGCAGGCGCTCGGACTTGTCGGGTCGAGCCGGGAGCGGGGCCTCCCACAGCTTCTTGCCCGAACGGGTCTCTACGGCCAGCAGGAACCACGTCTGGTCCTTGTGGAAGCCGGTCTTCGTATGGGGGCCTCGGCCTCCTGCCAGATAGACGGCGTCGCCCGTCGCGCAGAGCAGTTGCGTCCCGTAGAGGATCGCTCTTAGGTCCTTGATTTCACTGAACGGGTCGTTGAGCCTTCCGGTGGCCGGATCGACCGTGGAAACGGTGAGCGGATCGGTCTCTTGGAGGGTGTAGTCGGCGGCATATATCTCCTTGCCGTCCGTGGCCGTCCGGCGCATGAAGTAGACCTCGGGTCCGACCACTTCGCCTCTCCTGTGGTGGGATCCAGGCCCTGCATGCCGTACTCCCCCACGAGAAGCAGTCCGTCCAGGACGAGCGGAACGGGGAGAACGAGAGGGTCGGTGTAACTGGCCTTCACCTGCCAGAGCAGGTCCCATTTGGGCTCTTGCGGCGACGCGGCGGGACGCTCGGGGGCGGTGTTGTCCTGACGCCCGAGCCAGGCCCACGCACCGGATCCCACCGCCGCCGCTCCGAGCGCGGAACTCCCGCCGAGGGTGAGGAGTTTGCGACGGGAGAGGGGGGACGGGGCCGTCGGCTTGGTGTGCGGGACGGTTTCGGCGAGGGCGTGTTCCGGTGGGGCCGGGAGGCGGTGAGGCCGGGCGTGCCATACGCCGCCGACACGACGGGCGATCTCCATGAGCAGCGGCTCAGGGAGATGGTCGGCGAAGCCGCCCTGCCCGTCGTGCAGTTGGGCGCCGAGGTCGGTGGTGGTGGGGCGGTCGGCGGGGTTCTTGCTGAGGCAGCGGGCCAGGATCGGGATCAGCCTCGGCGGGACCGCGGTGAGGTCGGGGTCGGCGTAGCGGACGCGGTAGAGGAGGTCGGCGTGCTGTCCGCTGCCGAAGGGTCCGCGGCCTATTGCCGCGTAGGTGAGGACCCCGGCGAGGGCGAAGACATCACCCGCGGCGGTGTGTTCCTGGCCGGTCGCCTGCTCGGGGGACATGAAGGCGGGCGTGCCCGCGGCGACACCTGTGCGGGTGAGGCGGTCGTCGCCGATGGCCCGGGCGATGCCGAAGTCGATGACCTTGGGGCCGTCCGCGGTGATCATGATGTTGGAGGGCTTGAGATCCCGGTGAACGACGTCCGAGGCGTGGAGCTGGGCCAGCGCCGTACAGAGCAGGGCCCCCAGCGCCCGCACCGCGGGCTCGGGGAGCGGACCCGTGAGGGTTACGGCGTCGTCGAGAGGCGGGCCGAGTACGTACTCGGTGGCCAGCCAGGGGGTTTCCGCGAGCGGGTCGGCGTCGAACACCCGGGCGCCGTGGACGGGGCCGATGACGCGGGCCGCGTCCACTTCCAGCCGGAAGCGGGCCCGGGAGGCGGGGTCGGTGGCGATGCGGGCATGCATCGTCTTCAGCGCCGCCGTACGGCCGGTGGCCGAGCGGGCGAGGTAGACCGTACCCATGCCGCCACTGCCCAGGCGGGCGATGAGGCGGTACGCGCCGAGACCGGGCGGGTCGTCGTGAGTGAGCGGGGAGAACATCAGCCGTCAGTCCAGATCAGCAGCGGGCGGGAGTTCAGCGGCGAGGACCTGCGCCGACTGGCGTGCGAGCGCGGCGACCAGGGCTGCCGGCAGTGGCGTCTGGACGGTCGCGTCCAGGACGGTGTGCGGATGCGCCGCCGTCGACACGTACGCCGCCGTACTCCCGCCTGGTGTCAAGTGGGTGAGGATCTCGTGTGCCTGGGGGCGTCTCACGGGATCGCGGGAGAGGCATGTCGGAATCAAGGTACGGAGAAAGGCGGGTAGTTCCTGGCGTTCGGGAACGGTGTGACCGGTGCTCGCGTAGGCGAGCACCGCACCCAGGGCGTAGACGTCGCCCAGCGGGCGCGGCCGACCGCCGGCCGCCTGTTCCGGAGCGAGACAGCCGGAGTCCAGCCCCGGCAGGCCGTCGCGTGACTCACCGTCCGGCGCCGCGGCCCGTACCGCCCCGAAGCAGCTCAGGCGCGGGCCCTCCGTGGTGATCAGGACGGCTGCAGGGGACAGTCCGGCATGCGTCACGCCTTGGGCGTGGGCGGCTGCCAGCGACTGGGCGAGGGCTGAGCCCAGGGCCCTTACGGCCGGCTCGGGCAGTGGCCCGCCGTGCGCCTGCAGGGCGGCGGGCAGCGGGAGAGCCGGGACGTACGGCGTCGTGCACCAGGGAAGCTCCGCCGTGCCGCCGGTCTCCTCGACCGGGAGGAAACCCGGTATCGAGAGCCGACGGGCACCCTCCGCCTCGATCGCCCAGCGGTGCGGGTCGACGTCGGCGCGCGGGCGGCAGGCGAGGAACGTGCGGTCGCCGTCGACGCTGCGGACGATGAAACGGCGTGCGGGAACGGGCTGCCCGGACTCCGTGTCGAGCTCGGCCAGGGTGATGAAGGGCCCGGTCCATGGAGGTTCGTCATGGCCTAGCCGTGTCATGCGCGCAGTCCCCCGCAGTCTGTATCGAGCCTGGACGAGCCTACTCGAGCGCTGGTTGGCGGGCAGGGGGAGGTGCCGCCGGGAAGAGCTCTCTGGAGCCCGGCAGGTGAGTCCGAAGGGTTCACAGGTGATTCCGATGGGTTCAGGTGACAGGAGACCCCGTCGGCACGGATCATTGACCTGCAACAACGTTCCACGTTCCGGCGCCTTGTGAAGGAGCACAGCCAGATGGGCACTCAGCAGGAGAAGGACGAGCTGTACGCGCTCGACATCAGCGACGTCGAGTGGGAAGGCGCCCCCGGCACGAGCCCTGACGAGGAGCGGGTGGAGATCGCCCGTCTGCCCGAGGGGGCGGTGGCCATGCGGTCCTCGCTCGACAGGGCGACCGTGCTTCGGTACACGAAGGCCGAGTGGGAAGCCTTCGTACTGGGCGCCAGGGACGGCGAGTTCGACCTCAAGTGAGATACGCCGGAAGGGCCCGTTCCTGGCGGAACGGGCCCTTTCGCTGCGCGGTGGGGGTTCAGAAGCCCTCGGTGAACAGGCGCGACGCCTTGACGTCCGTGGCGCGGTAGCTGTCCTTGCCCTGCTCGATCTGCTTGGCGACGAGCTCGAGGCGGTTCTTCATGTCCTCGGCACGCTTCTTGTACTTGCCCTGGAGGATCACGTACTCCTGGTGGGCCTCGCCGTCCCAGGTGTCGGTGACGACCCGGAGGGCGGCGTTCATCTCTTCGAGGTCCTTGATGATGTTCGAGGAGACGACCCGGAGGCGGGTGGCCATCTCCTGGACGCTCTCGTACTTGACCCTGGTGTTCTGATCGATGCCGGACATCGTGCTCTCCTCGGACTCAGAGGTTGTTCAGCGCGGAGTTGTTGGCCTTGAGGGTCTGGAACACCTCGTAGTCGTTCGCGGTGCTGAGGTTCTTGGTCTCGTTCACCGCGGTGAGCAGCACGTTGAGCAGCCGACGGATCGTGTCGTGGTCCTCGTTGAGGAGCGACTGCGCCGTCTTGAAGCCCGCCGCACCGGCACCCGTCCAGCCCGCGTGGACCGTCTCCAGGATGTTGGCCATCTCGCGGGCCTGCTTGGAGACCTCTTCACCGGTCTGCATGATCTTGTTCTTGGCCTGGGTTACCGGATCCTCGGCAAGTCCGAACCCACCTGCGGGGCCTGTCATGTGACGCTCCTCGTTGTCGGGAAGTGCTCGTGCTCGTACGCGTAGCCCCTGGCTACGCTCTCCTGTTGCGTCTGCCTGCCGCCACGACGACGACGCCGATGACGGCGACGACCGCGACGGCACTCACGGCGATGCCCCAGAGCGGGAATCCGCCCTCGTCGGGCCGGGCCGCGGACTCAGGCTGCTTCGGTTCCTGGGTCGGCCCGTTGGTGCCGCTTGCCCCCGTGCTGTCAGGAGAGGGGGAAGTCTGAGGTGTGGGCGACTGGCTCCGCTGCGCGGCGAGCAGCGGGTTGACGTTCGGGTCGCCCGGGTCGCCCTTGCCCTCCAGGAGGATCTGGGCGGGCCGGATGGAGCCGTAGCCGATGTACTTGCTCGGTACTTCACCGACGTGGCCGGCGGTCTCCATCATGACGCGGAGGACCTGGTTGGCGGTCCAGTCGGGGTGCGCGGACCAGATGAGGGCGGCGGTGCCGGAGGCGATGGCGCTCGCGCCACTGGTTCCCTGGAACGAGCAGTACTTCGTCTTGTCGTTGGTGCAGCGACCCGGCAACTCGACACCGGGAGCGGCGAGGGCCAAGTGGGAGCCATAGTTGGAGAACTTAGCGACCTTGCCCTTGGTGTCGAGTGCGCCGACGGCTACGACTCCGGGGATCGCCGCAGGGTACGCCCGCAGATCAAGTCCTTCGTTACCTGACGCTGCGAAGATCAAGGCACCCTTCTTCTGCGCGTACTCCACGGCGGCCAGCCATTCTCGGTCCTCGGCCTCATCGGCTGGGCCACCCTGTGAAATGTTGATCACGCGCGCGCCATTGTCTGCGGCGTAGCGGATCCCTTTCAACGTCGCTCCGTTTCCGAAGAACGCAAAGTCGCCAGTCCTGACCGGGAGGATCTTCGCGTCGGGAGCGATCCCCTTTACGCCACCGTTGACCCCGCTGCCGGCAATCGCGATAGCCATGTTGGTGCCGTGTCGATCGTCGTCCCGGTTGTCGATGCGACCGGGCCCTTCTGCCGCGTCGTAGAAGTTGTAACCAGGCAGCACCTTGCCCCGGAGCTCCGACACCGTCGAGTCCACACCGCTGTCGAGCACGGCGACGGTGACCCCCTTGCCCGTGGCCACCTTCCACAGCTCGTCCGCTCTCATCGCGTCGAGGTACCACTGACGCCCGCGCATGTCTTCCGCCTGCGCGGCCGGAGCCGCGACGGTCCACGTCGCTACAACGGCGGTCATGGCGCCGAGCAGGCCGACCGCACGGCGGCGAAGGACACGGGCAAGCGGGGACATGAGCGAGGGACTCCTAGTCGATGACGGGCGGGACGATCTGACGCTGGCCGGAAGCCCAGGTCTCCTCGTCCTCGGTCAGATAGTCAGGGCGGGAACGGTTCGTACGACGCTCGTCCTCGTTCCGCTCGGTCGAGGCCGGACGGACCAGGCCGGTGCCGCCAGGGGTGAACGCACGTCCAGCGGACCCCGTGGGGTTTCCTACGGTTCCGCCCGGCTGCATGGCCAGCCGTCGGCCCGCCGCACCGCCCGTGTTACCGCCCGGCGCACCGTGCATACCGGCGCCAGGCCCATGCATCCCGGCAGCACCGCGGCCGAGCTGGCCCGCGCGTTCCTCCCCGATCACCTGACCCATGGGCAGCCTGGGCCCCTGGCCAGGCAGGCCCGGCCGGCCAGGTACCTGGCGGCCGCCGGTGATGCCCTCCGCGCGAGGCGGCGTGCCAAGAGGGCTGGGGCCCTTCAGGCCGCCGGTCGCGGGGCCCGGGAGCCCCGGGTTCGCGCGAGGCGGACCAGCCGTCGGCTGAGGACCGACCGGCGGGGCGAGGGGCGGCAGCGGAGGAGTCGGCGGGCTGGCCGTCGTCACCGGCGGCGTCGGCGGCTGCGCGGTGGGACGGGTCGGAGTCTCCGGCGTGATGGTCACGGAATCGAGGTTCGTGTTCACCTCGTTCTCCGGCGGCCTCGTCGCAGCCGGAGGCAGCGTCACGTCAGGGGTTGGTCGGCTCGGAGTCGCCACATCCGGCGTACGGGTAGACGATCGATCAGTATGGACGGGGCCAACTCCGGAGGAAGCCGCAGACGTTGTCCCGCTTCCGGATCCCCCCGTCCCATACGCAGTTTCACCCGCGTAGAAGTCACCCCTCAGCGGCTTGAACTCCGGCTCCCGCTCCGCCCCCATCCGCTCCCGCGTCGAGTCGTAGTACGACGACAGCCGCTCCATCTGGTGGATGGCTTCCTGGAGCTTCGGGCCCGTCTCCGACTCGATGCGGGCCTTTTCCTTCTCCGGGTCCGCGAAGCACATGCCCGCCGGCTTCGGGACGGCGGCCTTTGCCTCGGAGAGGGCCTGGCCCGCGCGTTGCATCTCGTCCGCGACGACCTTGGTGAAGTCGCCCATGACCAGGGTCTCGGAGACCATGCCCGCGCCCCAGGTGCGGAAGGCGTTGCCGCCCTCGCCCTCCCACTGGACGCGGCTGACGTACAGCCGGAGATCGGCGGCGATCTCCAGGATCTTCGGCACCGCCGCCGCCAGCCCCGAGCCGGTGGTGGTGATTTCCTCCGGCTTGGCGGACGCGATCATCGCGTACAGGGCGTCCAGGGACTTTCCCTCGAACTCTCCTGCCATCTCTTCCTACCCCCGTTAGCTGAATCCGCCGGAATCGCCGGTGTCGCCCGTGTCCTTGGTGGGCTGCTCGGGCTTGCCCTTGCCGCCGTCCGCCCCCTGGCCGCCTTCGCCTTGGCGCTCGCGGTACTCCTGCTGCGTGCGCTTCTGGATCGCCGCGTACCGCTCGCGCTCCTCCTCGTCCACGCCCGTGTAGCCCTTGTCGGCGATCGTCGCCGCCAGGCCCATGCCCTCGATCGTCTCGCCGAACGTCCTCGTCAGCTCTTCGAGGCGGGTGCGTACCTTTTCGTACGCGCTGTGGAGTTCCGTCGCGGCGGCGAAGCCTGTGCCGTACGAAGCGGCCGTGACCTTCTGCTCGCCGATCTTCGTGTGCTCGGCAGGCGAGCCCTTCAGTTCCTCGACGAGCTTCTGCATGCGGGAGTAGAAGCTCTGGAGAGTCACTTCTCCGACTTCCAGCCCCTGCTTGCCGCCCCCGGCCGGCCCTTCCACCTCAGTGCCCCCTCGTCAGGCTCTTGAACTGGTACACCACTCTAGCCATTTGGTACGACAGTTCCAATTGCAAAGTCCGATCCGAGACACGGCTCACCCGGCCACCCCGCGGCCCCGTCCCCGGCGGCGGCTGTCGCGGATCACCGTGGCCACGCCCGCGACCACGGCCACCAGGACGACGCCGATGCCCAGTGCGTACGTGCCGATGCGTTCGGCGCGTTCCTGGGACGTCTCCGTGAGCGCCAGGTGGGCCGGTTCGGGGGCCGCGGGCTTGGGTGGGGCCGGGTCCGGGGTGGGCTCCGTCGGGGCCGGTTCCGGGGCGTCGGAGAGGGCCCGGACCGGGTCCACCACGCCCCAGCCCACGTGGTTGTCGCGGCCGTTGACGGACCGTACCGCCGTCTGTTCGATACGGGCCACGATCTGGGCCGGGGTCCACTTGGGGTGCTTGGCCTTCAGGAGCGCGGCGACGCCCGAGACGTACGGGGCCGAGAAGCTGGTGCCGTTGTCGACGCACTGGCCGCCGCCCGGGACGGTGGAAACCATGTCTATCCCGGGTGCCGCTACGCCTACGAATTCTCCCGATTGGGAGAACTCAGCCCGTTCGTTGTTGCGGTCCGACGACGCGACCGCGAGGACACCCGGGAAGGCCGCCGGGTAGGTGTTCTTCAGCTTGCCGTCCATGCCGTCGTTGCCCGCCGAGGCGACCACGACGATGTCCTGCGCCAGGGCGCGGGCCACGGCCTTGCCCATGGCGGAGTCGGGGCTCAGCGGCTGTGTGGTGTCCTGCGAGATGTTGATGACGTCGGCGCCCCGTGCGACCGCGTGGTCGATCGCCAGGGCCATCGTGTCGGACTTGCCGCTGTTCTTCTCGTCGTTCTGGCGGATCGGGATGATCGTCGCCTCCGGGGCGAGACCGACGAAGCCCGTGCCGGCCCGCGGGCGGGCCGCGATGATGCCCGCCACCTTCGTGCCGTGGCCGACCTCGTCCACCGTGCCGTCCGTCTTGCCGCGCTCGTCGTCGCCCGCGCCCGGGTTGTCCTTGTCCGGCTTGAGGTAGTCCTTGCCGGCCTTGGCGTCCACCGCCGTCTTCAGCTGGGGGTTGACGTCGTCCACGCCCGTGTCGATGACCGCGACCCGGACCCCCTTGCCCTTGGTGTCCTGCCAGAGCTCGTCAAGCAGGACCCGCTGGAGCGACCAGGGGATGCCCTCGATCTGCTTCTTCATCGGGAACGTGCACTCGCCGCTGCCGTCCAGGCCGACATCCGCCCCATGGGCGTTCGACGCCGTCAGCAGTCCCGTCAGCAGGGCCGTCAGTGTCGTCGCCGCCAGCAAGGCCGTCGCCTTCCGATACGTGTACGTCACCTGTGTCACCGCCCTACGAACCCTGCGGCTGGCGCGCGCTGTTGGTGTCGAGCCTCGGGCCCTTGGACAGGAACTCCGACCACTCCATCGGTACGAGGACCGGTGTGACCTTCTCGTAGCCGAGACGTGTCTGTGCCTCGCTCGGTTCCGGGCGGCCGTCCGTCTGCTGCTTGGTCCCGTCACCCGTGCCGATGTCGGAGCGGGCGGCGTCGCTGTCCCCGTTCGCCTGGACCGCGTACCGCAGTCCGGTGTCGGTGACGAGGAAGAGCGAGCCGTCGGGCCTGGACTGCTTGCCCTGGACCTGGGTGTAGAGCAGGCCGCTGCCAGGCGTGACGTACGTACTGGTGCCGCCGGCCGTGATCTCGGCCGGGTACTTCGTACCGGCCCAGGTGGTGAGGGTGGTGCGGCCCTTGTCGTCGACACTGTTCAGGACGGAGCAGACGGTGTCCCGGGCGCCGGCGCCGGTCGTGGTGTTGACCTGCTCGGACTTACGGGTGGGCCAGCGGTACTGGGTGCCGAAGGTGGTGGCGTCCGGGGTGAACGAGGCCGCGTCGACGGTGTTCACCCGGCCGTCCATGTCGAGGGGGTCGGTCTGCGGCGAGTTGATGAGCAGCCAGGCCGTGAACTCGGAGACCGGCTGCACCTTGCCGGGCAGGACGACGTAGTGCTGCGGTCCGGAACCGGTCTGGGCGAGCAGCACCATGCCGACCCGGTCCTCGGTCTGGCTGAGCCCGCCGCCGACGCCCGCGGCCGTGCCGACCTGGCCCGGGATCTGCGGGAACGCGATCGGGCTGCCGGTGTGCAGGGTGGCCAGCCAGTCGTCGGTGACCTGCTGCGGCTCCTTGTTGAGGCCGACGAGGGCGTTGGTGAGTCCGGCGGACTCGTCGGGGGCTCCGGGGATCAGGTACTTCGTACCGCGGTGGTCGACGAGGTAGCGGGCGCCGCCCTTCTGCCCCTTGACGTACATGACCTGGCCGTCCTTGAGCTGCCCGGTGCCCTCGGTGCGGGTGAAGTCCCGCTGGGCGAAGACGAAGGTGGCCTTCTGGACGCTGCTCCCCTTGCCGCCGCCGGGCTGTTCGCACACGGCCCAGCGCTTGGCGGTGCCCGCCTCGGCCGGGGTCGGGAGGCGGTCGGGGGCGTAGGGGATGCCGAGGATCGGACCGCGGGGCGGCTTCCCGCCGTCGAGGACCTCGTCGGCGACCTGGATGACCGAGAAGGACTGGGGGGTCAGGAGAAGACGTGCGCTCGCGAGGTTCAGGACGGGGTGGAGCAGGGTCTTGCTGTCCTTGCCCTTGCCGGTGGTGAGCACGACGTAGCGGGTGGTGGACTGCTTGCCGACGATCACCTTGGTGCCGGGCTTGTCCCAGTCCTTGGGCGCCTTGGGGCTGAACATGCCCCAGGCGCCGAAGCCGGCAAGCACCAGCGCGCCGACGATCAGCCCGGGCACGACCGCGCGCAGCGGCCTCGGCGCCCCCTCCTCCGTACCGGAGGGAGAAGGTTGGAGGAATGCGGCCACCGTGCGCTTCTTCGCGAAGGTGTACGCGTTGAGCTCATCCCGCCGTGATGCCATGAGTCCCCATTTTCGTCAGGCACAGTCGCCACCGAGGACTCCGGGGGGCATGGCACCCGGGCTCCGGTTGTCGGACCGGCCCCCTACTATGCCTGCTGTCCGGCAGCACCTGGGTGCCGGGTAGGGTGATCGCGCCGCCAAAGCCCTGGCGGGCCAGGGTGATCGGGACGAAGCGGGGGATTCTCCATGATGGCATCCGCGACGCGGACGCGGTCCGCGGCCGCCGCGCCCTCCTCCGCCGCCCCTGACCGCCCTTCGGCCGGTGGGCCCTCGACCGTGTCGCCCCGCCTTCAGGCTCGTCCGGGACACTTCGGATCGTTCCGATTGCAACAGCTCGTACTGATCGAGCTGGCGGCCGCGCTGCTGCTCGTGGCGTGGGTCGTCGAGCCGATGCTCCTGGTCCCCGCGGGTCTCCTCGCGGCGGTGCTCGTACTGCTCGCGGTGGTGCGCCGGCACCGCCGTTCGCTGCCGGAGTGGCTCGGTACGTTCCTCACCCTCCGCGCCCGTAAGCGCCGCGCCGCCTCCTTCGCCGTCCCGGACAGTACGGAGCCGGGGCTCGCCCCGGTCGTCGAGTGCGATCCGGCGCTGCGCACGTACGCGTACAGCGACCGGGACCGCCGTCCGGTCGGGATGATCGGCGACGGTACGTTCCTCACGGTCGTCGTACGGGTCGAGTCGGAGGCCACCGCGCTGCGCCCGGACCGCTCGGCGCGGCCGCTGCCGGTCGGGCTGGTCCGTGAGGTGCTCGAAGTGGACGGGATCCGGCTGGAGTCCGCGCAGATCGTGCAGCACACCCAGCCCGCGCCCGCCCCGCACCTGCCCGCGCAGTCGATGGCCGCGCGCAACTACGCCCCGCTGCAGGCGCAGACGGGTTCCCCGGCGGTACGGCTCACCTGGGTCGCCCTGAAGCTCGACCCGGAGCTCTGCCCGGAGGCCGTGGCCGCGCGCGGTGGCGGTCTGGACGGCGCGCAGAAGTGTGTGGTGCGGGCCGCGGACCAGTTGGCGAGCCGGCTCGCCGGCGCCGGGTTCCGGGCGACCGTGCTCACGGAGCAGGAGCTGATCGCGGCGCTCGCCACCTCGACCTGCGCGAGCCCGATGGCCATCGCGCAGGCGGGACGCGGCCAGGCGCAGCCCCGGCGGAGCGAGGAGACCGCGCGCACCTGGCGGGTCGACGACCGCCGGCACACGACGTACTGGGTGGGGCGCTGGCCCCAGCTCGGGGGCGCGCGCGGGGCGGGCGGTACGGGGAGCCACGGCGGACCGGGCGGTTCCCGTGGTCCGGGCGGTTCCGGTGGTCCGGGCGGTTCCGGTGGTCCGGGCGGTTCCCGTGGTCCGGGCGCGTCGATGCCGCAGCTGATCGCGCTGCTGACCTCGCTTCCGGCGCTCGCGACGACGTTCAGCCTGACGCTGAGCGGCGGCGACCGCCAGGAGGTGGCGGTGACCGGGCACGTACGGATCACCGGGCGCAGCGACGAGGAGCTGGTGGCGGCGCGGCACGAACTGGAGCGTGCGGCGCGTGGGGTGAAGACGGGTCTGGTGCGGCTCGACCGCGAACAGGTGCCGGGAATGCTGGCTTCGCTGCCGCTCGGGGGTGCGCGCTGATGTCCTACTCCGATCCGACCTCTCCGACCGGTCAGGGGATGGCGCCCGCCGGTGGTGCCGGCGGCGCGCGTGCCGCACGGCGTGCGGACCGCGGTACGCGGCGGGGCTCACGGCCCCGGTTCGGCTTCGGGCTCGTCGGGCCGCGCCGCGACCGGCACTCCGTACCGCTGGAGCAGCTCGGTGCGCTGAGCGTGCCCGTCGGCGACGACGGGATGGTCATCGGCGTGGACGCCGAGGCGCGCCCCGCTGTCCTGGGCATCAACCGGCCGACTCCGTACGACGTGACGCTGATCGGCGGTCTGTGGACGGCCCAGGTGATCGCGCTGCGGGCGGCCGCGACAGGCGCGCGGGTCGCGGTGGAGACCGGCCGGGCGCAGGCCTGGGCGACGCTCGCGCAGGCCGCGGGCGGGGGCCAGCCGTGCATCACGCTGCACGACGTCGGCCGCGTTCCGCCGCAGGGCGCTTCGGCCGGCAGCCCGGTGGTCGTGGTGCGGGACTGCGGAATGCGTCCGCCGCGCGGCCGGGTCGTGTCCGGGCCCTGGCAGTCGGTCGTGACGCTGCTGCCGTATCTGAGCCCGGTGGCGCCGCGTCTGCTGGAGAAGTCCTCCCTGGTGGGTATCCAGCGGGTCTCGCCGGACGAGGCAGCGCAGATCGGCCGGATCATGGGTCTGCCGGGCGCGGAGTCGGAGGCGTTGTCGACGCTGGCCGACGGGGTGACCCTGTGGTGTACGCCGGGTGACCGCCAGTTCGTCATGACGCAGGCCACAGAGGCCGAGACCGGATTGTTGGGCAGCGCGCGCCGGATGGACTGACCGGCGAGCCGTCATCAAGTCGGTCCGTTTATGTACGGTTTTGGAATGCCTCGTGACGTCCTGGAGCTCACTCTGCGGCGTGCGTAGGTCACTTGGGGGCGATACGTGACCTACGGGACAGGCGCGTACGGGCGGCCGGGCCTGCCCCACCGACACGAATGGCGATTAGGGTGGGAGGGCCCGCCCACGACAGCACAAGGGTGCGCGACCACACCAGGAGGCAAAGTGAACGGCGATCGGGACGAGATCCACGGGGGTTGGAATCCACCCGCCGATGATCAGTCCGACGCGGATCCCGCCGAGATGACGGGTCAGTTCACCATCGACTACACCCCTCCGGCCTGGTACACGCAGAACGCGGGGGGAACGGGTGGTGCGGACGTCACCCCGCCGCCACCGCCGCCGAGCGGTGCGCCCGTTGCCGTCCCGGGGCTTCCGGAGGGCAGCGGCTTCGAGCCCAACGTGCCGCCGCCGGCTCCGCTGCCGGGTCCGCTTCCGGCTCCTGGCCCGGTCGTGCCGGGTGCGGCGGTTCCGGCGCCGGCCCCTGGCCCGGTCGTGCCTGGTGCGCCTGTTCCGCCTGGTGCGCCAGGCGCCGTCGCGCCTGGTGCGCCTGTTCCGCCGGGCGCGGTCGTGCCTGGTGCGCCTGTTGCCCCGGGCGCGGTTCCGGCCGCCGGTGAGCCGTTCGGCAACGGCGACCTGGAGAGCGGGGCGACGATGCGCTTCTCCCCGGCCGCGCTGCGGCGCGAGATGGAGGACATCTCCGAGCGCGCGGCGGCCGCGGCGGCGGCCGCGGGTGCGTCCGGCGCGGGTACGCCTGAAGCGGGTGCGCCCGGCGCGACCGCCGGTCCCCCGGAGTCACCTGCGGCGGACGTCTCGAACGCCATGCCCGATGCGGCCGAGCCCGTCGCGAGCGCCGCGTCCGAGGAACAGGCCGACCGGACTCCTGAGCCGGACAGCGGCTACGCGCTCGCACTCCCCACGACCCCGGCTGCTCCGACTTCTCCGGCTGCCCCGGCCGCCCCGGCTGCCCCGGCCGCCCCGGCCGCCCCGGCGGATGAGGCTTCCCAGCCGGTCGACGGTGCTGCCGCCGCGGCCGCGGTGCCGCCGGTCCAGGACGCCCGGCCGAGTGACGCCCCCGCGCCGCCCGCCGTGCCCGGCGTCGACGCTTCGGCGGCCTCCTCCGGTGAGCCGCAGGACGCTCCCCCGGCGGCTCTGCCGCCGGCCGCGCTGCCGCCCGCCGCCCCGTCCGTCCCCGCCGCGCCGGTGATCCCCGCCCCGCCGCAGGGCGAGACCGGGCTCCCTCCGCTGCCGCCGTCGTTCCAGCCCGCGGCTCCCGGCGCGATGCCGCAGTGGCCCGCCCAGGCGCCGGCGGGCGACCAGCCCGCGCCGCAGGGCGCGCAGCCGCCCGCAACAGCCTGGTCGGCCCCGCCGACTCCCGTACCGCCGCAGGGCGGCTACGGCTTCCCGCAGCCGGGCCAGCCGCAGCCCGCCACACCGCAGACGCCCGACGCCCCTGCGCCGCAGGGCGGCTACGGCTTCCCGCAGCCGGGCCAGCCGCAGCCCGTCCCCGTGCCCCCGCAGGCGCAGGGCGAGTACAGCCCCGCCCAGCCCGGACAGCCCCAGCCCCCCGCCCCGCAGGCGCCCAACCCGCCCGCGCCGCAGGGCGGTTACGGCTTCCCGCAGCCCGGCCAGGCGCAGCCCGTCCCCGTGCCCCCGCAGGCGCAGGGCGAGTACGGCTCCGGCCACCCCGGACAGCCGCAGACGGCCGGCGCCCCGGCACCGCAGGGTGGTTACGGCTTCCCCCAGCCCGGACAGCCCCAGCCCCCCGCCCCGCAGGCGCCCAACCCGGCCGCGCCGCAGGGCGGTTACGGCTTCCCGCAGCCCGGCCAGGCACAGCCGCAGCCGCAGCCCGCTCCCGTGCCCCCGCAGGCACAGGGCCAGGGCGGTTACGGCTTCCCGCAGCAGGGTGACGCTCCCGCGCCGCAGGGTGGCTACGGCTTCCCGCAGCCGGGAGCGCAGGCCGCCCCGCAGCAGCCGCAGCCGCAGCCGCAGCCGCAGCCGCAGGCACCCCACCCGGGCATGCCCGCTCCCGTACCCGACCAGCAGCTTCCGCCGCAGACGCCCGTCGATCCCCGGACCGGTGCCGCGTGGCCCACGCCCGTCGCGCACGACCAGCGCGAGCGGTCCGTGCCGGGCGCTCCGCTCGGGTACACCGCCGCCGTCGAGCTCTCCTCCGACCGCCTGCTGCGCAACAACAAGCAGAAGGCCAAGTCGAGCCGGAACCCCGGCGCCTCCGCCCGCTTCAAGCTCGGCGGCAAGCGCGAGGAGGCCGAGCGGCAGCGGAAGCTGGACCTGATCCGTACGCCCGTCCTGTCCTGCTACCGGATCGCGGTCATCTCCCTCAAGGGCGGTGTCGGCAAGACCACCACGACCACCGCGCTCGGCGCGACCCTGGCCACCGAGCGGCAGGACAAGATCCTCGCCATCGACGCCAACCCCGACGCCGGTAGGCTCGGCCGCCGGGTGCGCCGCGAGACCGGGGCCACCATCCGTGACCTCGTGCAGGCGATCCCGTACCTCCACTCGTACATGGACATCCGCCGCTTCACCTCGCAGGCGCCGTCAGGTCTGGAGATCCTCGCCAACGACGTGGACCCGGCCGTCTCGACGACGTTCAACGACGAGGACTACCGGCGGGCGATCGACGTCCTGGGCAAGCAGTACCCGATCATCCTCACCGACTCCGGTACCGGTCTGCTCTACAGCGCCATGCGCGGGGTGCTCGACCTCGCCGACCAGCTGATCATCATCTCCACGCCGTCCGTCGACGGCGCCTCCAGCGCGTCGACCACGCTCGACTGGCTCTCCGCGCACGGGTACGCCGATCTGGTGCAGCGCTCGATCACGGTCATCTCCGGGGTTCGCGAGACCGGCAAGATGATCAAGGTCGACGACATCGTGCAGCACTTCCAGACGCGTTGCCGGGGCGTCGTCGTCGTGCCCTTCGACGAGCACCTGTCGGCCGGCGCCGAGGTCGACCTCGACATGATGCGGCCGAAGACGCGCGAGGCGTACTTCCACCTGTCGGCGATGGTGGCCGAGGACTTCGCCCGGGCGCAGCAGGTGCAGGGGCTGTGGACCGGTGACGGCGGCCAGGGGGGCGGCGGAATGCCCCCGAACATGGCTCCGCCGATTCCCGGTCAGCAGATGCCGGGGCAGCCGATGCCCGGGCAGCCGATTCCCGGTCAGCAGATGCCCGGTCAGCAGATGCC
>NZ_JAUPWM010000052.1:0-42042 GCF_032436795.1 Streptomyces sp. P9(2023) | reverse complement strand
ACCAAGCCAACGGCAAGATCAACACGGCCGCCGACACACCTCTGGCGGCATAGAGGTTGACTCAGGAAACTCACGCCTCCTCCTTTCCGACCTTCGGCAGCACGGACAGGGTCTCCAGCAGGGCCTTGGCCGGCCGGCAGGCCGGTTCGCCGAGCGCCTCCGCCTCGGACAGCAACTGGTGCCAGTCGCGGTCGAGATGCCGGGCGAACTCCCGCTGACGGGCGGTCAGCACGGGCAGCCGTCCGGGCCGCTGGTCGACGCCGTCGGCGCCGTCGACGGAGAGGGCGGCGAGTTCGCGTGCCTCGGTGAGGAGTTCGGTGACCTTGCGGGCGTACGCCATGTGGTTGCGCCACTCGATCTTCCGTACGCCCAGCTTCATCGCGAGCTGATCCAACACGGCCCTGACCTCCTGCTCACCGCGCGGCAGCGCCAGTATGTCCTCGGTGCCGGGGCCCGGCGGGGACGCGTGGCCGGCCGCCTCCCGGAGCAGCGCCAGCATGTGGTCCGAGCGGAACAGCGCGCGGTGCAGCTTCTCACCGTCCTGGAAGGTGAAGTGGTGCGTGATCTGCGCGAAGTCGTCCAGCTCGGCCGCCAGCCGGGCCCACCGGCCGCGGGTGTCGGTCAGCTTCTCCTGGCGCGCCGCCCACTCCCTGGCGTCCCGCAGCGGCAGCGGAGCCGGCTCCGCGTGGAAGCAGGCACGGGCCGCGGCGCCGAGGCGCGCCCACGCCGGGGGCAGGTCACGGCCCTCGCCGTCCAGCAGGATCTCGCAGACGTCCGCGCCGGTGCCCCCGCCCTGCAGCAGCATCTCGGCGACCGCGCCGACCAGGGCGACCGTGCGGTGCTCGGCCGGAGCGGTGTCGAGTTCGACGGCGCTCGCGTAGAGCTGGTAGCCGAGCGGGCCGTGCTCCACGGGTACGGCGACGGCGGCCAGGTCCACGGACATCCCGCCCGGGCCGCCGAGCACCGGGGCCAGCAGGTACGCCTCCATGAAGGCGCCGCGCGCCCAGGCGTCGTGCAGCAGCCAGCGCGCCCACGCCCGCCGCTCCTCGCCGCCGTCCGTGCCGCCCAGCAGCAGCGCGGCGGACTCGCGGCGCAGGAGCTCAGCGGGCTCGGCCTTGGCGCGGCGGTTGGCGAGCACGGTCCACGGGTCGTCGTGCACGGGGGCGGCGTCCAGCGCGGGCAGCGGCGGCAGGTAGGCCGGAAGCTCCGCGTCGTCGTCGCCGTACCAGTCGGGGATGCCCAGCTCCCGGGCGAACTCGGCGGCGAACGCGGTGCCGACGATGTGCAGGCCCAGCTCGCTCGGGGCGGGACCGCGCGCCGGGTTCACCGCCTGGCTGCCCAGCGGATGGTGGCTGCCGACGACCACCTCGTGGTCACTGAGCACCGCCCGCGCCCGGGCCTTGGTGCTGCGCAGGGTCCGCTCGCGAGCCAGCCGCTTCTGCAGCTGGCCGTACCGCCCGTCGGCCTGGTGGGGGCTCTTGCCGACCGGCGGGTGCTGGAGGTGCACCACCACGCCCTTGTCGCGCAGTTCGGTGAGCCGCTGCGCGAGCTGGTCCCCGCACGCGTCGGGCTCGGCCCGGTCGTCGAGGACGGCGAGCCGTTCGGTGGCGCGGGAGACGAGGCGCTGCGCCAGGTCGACGTACATGCCGCCCCAGACCGTCCGCACGACCGGCGCACCCCGGTGGAGCTCGTCGACGGCCGTGGCCAGCTGTTGCAGCACCCGGCCCCAGGCGGCCGACCAGCGCGTGCGGTACGCGGCGACGTCGTGGTCCCAGTTCTCGTCCAGGAGCGGAAGGTCGACGCGGTGCCGCCCGCGGTCCGGGACCGGTTCGCCGGAACCCTCCCGGCGCCCGAAGTCCGCGGGTGCCAGCGCGATCTCGCGGGCCTTCTGCCAGTACGGGTAGGTCCGGCGGGCCCAGCTCAGCAGCTCGGTCACGCACTCGGGCGGGGTGTCGCCACAGTCGGCGGGCTCGATGAGGATGCCGGAGCCGGTGTCGCCCGACAGGACGCCGCGCGATCCGACGTACGCGGACCGGTCGTCGCTCACGACCACCGAGGCGGCGCAGCAGCTGCTGCGGTCCTCCAGCAGGACGTGGCCGGGAAAGCGGGCCTGGAGGTCGAACAGGGCCGTGGCCACCCGGTCCTCGAGCTTCGCGTACGGGTTGCCGCCCCAGAGGAAGACCAGGGTGACACCGCGTTTGGCGGCCAGTTCGAGTGAGGGCAGGACCGGGTGCAGGGCGTCGTACGTGATCTCCGGAAGCGCCAGGACCACCTGGCGGGCGGCGCTCTCGATCAGGTGGGAGACCACCCAGCCCACGCCCGCCCCGGCGGCCACACCGCCGGCCGAGCAGCGGCCCCGGCCGGCCTCGTCCAGCTCCTCCAGAACCTGTATCGCCGCGAGGCTCAACTCGTCGTGCAGGCCCGGCACCCGCGCGTCGGGGGCGGTCCTCAGCTCACCGGCCAGCCGCTCCAGGTCCAGCATCAGCGCGCGCAGGCTCTCGGGCCGGCTCCCCTCAAGGACCTGACGATGCGTCAGCAACTTGGAGAATCTGCTGTCCGGACGGTTGCGCACCAGCTCCGTGACACGGGACCGGAACAGCTCCAGGGCCCGTCTGCCCCAGCCGGGCGGGGGCGTGACGGGTACCGCCGTGACCAGACCGGTCGCCGGGTCCCGCTTGACGACGGTCTCCACCGTGCGCCAGCGCACCGCCTGCGCCGGGCTGAGCACCGGATTGGCGAAGGACACGTTCAGCACCCGGCCGCGGCCGTCGTTCCTCTGGTCGTCGTCGACGGCCTGCCGCACGGCGCGCACGAGCTCCGTCTGCGGCAGGTCGTCCTCCGAGATGCCCTGCGCGAGGGGCATCTCCAGGGCGCCGTGGGGCACCCGTTCGCGGCCCTGCTTGTACGGGAGGATGGTCGCGGTCACCGGGTCGAACAGGAACATGTTCTGCCGCACGGTGGTGGCCAGCGCCGGATGGCCCTCCTGGCCGCCGATGATCGCGTCCGCCGCCTGGGTGCTCTCCAGCGCGTGCGTGGCGAAGTCCACGGCGAGGAACCCCCTGCCCCACAGGCCGTGCACCACGTCCAGCATCAGCCGGTGCGGCAGGGCGAACAGCTCACCCAGCTCCTTGACCGTCCGGCGGCCGCCGACCACCGCCTCCAGGACGAGGGCCTCCAGGGTCGAGGCCCCGGAATCGGCGCCGAACTCGACCCGGAGGGTGATCACCCGGCAGGGAACGGCGATCAGCGTGGTCTCGGTCATGGCGCCAGTCCCGTCGTCGCGCTGTCCACGGTCGAATCAGCCGCACCGTCCGCGTCGGCGTCCGGCGTCGCGGAGGCCTGTGCGGGGATCGTCGGCGAGGCATCCGGCGCCCCGGAGGCCTGGGCGGGGATCCCCGACACCGTGCTCCCGCCCCCGGCGATCTCCCCGGTCGACGCGTCGACGATGCGTCCCACCTCGCGGAAGACCTGGATGACGGTCTGCCAGTCCGCGCCGCCGTGTCGCTCGAAGTGCGCCATGTTCCCGACGACCACGAGCAGGCTCCGGGCGCGCGACAGCATCACGTTGACCACGTCGGGCTGGGCCGTGTGGCCCACGTTCTGCCGGAAGTCCGGTCCCCGGTCGCTGCTGCGGACGAGCGAGAGGACCACCGTCTTCGCCTCGCCTCCCTGGAACGAGTGGACGGTGTGCACCCGTCCCTCCAGAAATCCCCTGCTGAGCTCCTTCACCTGGCGGCGGTACGGAGTCAGCACCGTCAGTTCGCTCGGGTCCTTCCGGTCCGCCAGGCCCATCTTGCGGACCAGGTCCTCGATGAGGTCGATCTCGCCGGGGTTCCACCAGTAGCCGACATCGCCGCAGTCGTCGGAGCGGGAGGTGTCGAGCCACACCAGCGGCGCGTCCTCCAGGTACTCCGGCTTCGTGCGACGGTGGATCTGGAGGATCTCTTCGTCGGTCTTCAGGAACGTACGGGACTCCGGGTCCACCGACGTGTCCACGGGCTCGGAGGCGTCCGCCTCGACGGCCGGATAGAACGCCGTGGCGAACGGAAGCGAGATGTCCCGGTGCATCCGGAACTGCATGTCCAGGACGTCGACGGGATGCTTCCCTTCGGCGGCCAGCCCCGGTAGGTGCCCGTCGAAGAAGCGCCGGAACAGCTGCACGAACTCCAGGTAGCTCTCCCGCTGTTCGTAGTGCAGGCGCACCCGTTCGTGCTGGTTGGAGGCCAGGCCGTCCAGGAAGGACGCCACGTCCTGAGCCCGGTGCGGTCCGAGCTGCAGATAGTCGCCGATGAGGGTCCAGCGCACACCCAGCGCCAGCGGGATGATGATCTCGGTGGGCCATGCCTTGGCGGCCTCCTCGATGATCACCCAGTCGAACATGTCGGACGGGTCGCGGATCTCGTCGGTGAGCGTGCCCGCGATCGAGCAGGTGGCGAGCACGATGTCGGCGCCCGACTTGATGCGCTCGGTCAGCTCCACCATGTTGGCGCGGGCGAGCCTGGACCACCGGCGCATCAGGTCCTCCTCGCCGGCACGTGCCCCCTCCCAGCCCTCCTCGACCCGCTGCTCGATGTGCCTGACCAGGTCCTCCGCGAGGGGTTCCGCGGTCAGCCGCCGCAGGGCGGGCGGCAGATCGTGCCGGTCCCTCCCCTTCGACAGCTCCCTCAGCACCAGGATGGACCGGTCCTCGATCTTCGGCGCCAGCTCCTCGATGATCTTGCCGGCCAGCTGGTCCAGGGCGTCGTTCGACTGCGCGCTCACCAGCACCCTGGCCCCGTACTCGCCGCCGAGGTACTTCCGCAGGGCCCTGGCCACCAGGGTGCTCTTGCCGGTGCCGGGCGGCCCCTGGAGGGCGTAGAAGGGGTGCAGCTTCAGCATGTCGGCGATGATGGCGTCCGCTCTGCCGCGGAGCTTCTTCTGTTTCTTCGCAGGGCCGGTGACCGGTTCCGGAGCGCGCCCGCCGCGCAGGGCGATGGACCGCGGCGCGGACAGCGTGCGGGCCAGGCCGGGCTTGTGGGCGAGCGAGTCGTAGCCCCGGGCCTCGCGCTGCAGCTGGATCTCGGTGCCACGATCGTCGTACGGGCGCAGCCAGCCGATCTCGGGCAGGTCCCGGTGACCGGCCGGCGCCTCGACGACGAAGGAGTCGGAGTCCAGCCGCTCCTTGATCCGCACCTTGACGCTGTGCCCGCCGTAGTAGGGGCCGGCGAAATTACCGCTGCCGTTGCCGCTGTTGCGGTCCTCCACGACGACGAGCTGAGCGAACTCGTCCTCGGCGAGGATCTGGTCCGCGAAGTCGCCGAGCGGGGGCCGGTGCCGGCGGCCGGTCGCGGCGTACGCGGTGAGCAGGGGGTCGCCGTGCAGCCAGCGCCGGTCCCGGTCCTTGTCCTGCGTCAGGATGATCCGGCCGCTGTTGTCGTCCACCAGCTTGTACGGGTAGCTGCGGCCCTTCAGCTCGATGGCCCGGTACTCGAGCATGAACGAGAAGCTCCGCAGCATCTTCTGGATCCCGGCGTCCTGCAGTACGCGTTCGGTGGTGACCGAGTCGGTCAGCTCCAACCAGGAAGGCCGGTCCCGGCGTTCGTCGGCGAGCGACTTGCCGAGATAGAACGGGACCAGGTCGAAGTCGCCGATCCGGCGCCGCGGCGACGCCGACAGCAGATCGCCCGCGTACCGCTTGTCCGCCAAGTACTTGATGACGAGGGTGTCCTTGTGGGTGGCGACGCGGCGGCGCATCACCGACTCCTCGTACAGGTAGGCGCAGAACCACACCGCCTGGGCGCCGATGAGCACCCACTCCGCCTCGGCGAGGGACCTGCGGTCGCCGTCCCTGGCGTAACCCTCCGCACCGCCCGGGCAGTGCACCAACTGGGCCTGCTTGAGCTCGTCCGCCAGGAACTCCTTCAGCTCCTGGCACCCCTCGGGGGTGTCCGTGCGATGGTCGGTCCAGCCCCGGGTCTCATGGATCGTGCCGACTGACTGCTCGGGCATGAAGGCCACCAGCCGGGGCCTGGGCTTCTGGCCCTCGGTCTCGGCCGCCGGTTCCAGGGCGAGGGTGATGGCCGACCGGTGGCGCTCCAGTGCCGCGGCCGCCTCGAAGGACGAGCTGCGGCCGCTGGGCGACGGGTCGAGCATCTCCAGCAGCGCCGTGCGCAGCGGGCGGGGGAGTCGGGTGTCGATGTTGAGTTCCCGGCGCATCGCCGAGTGCAGCCGGACCAGGGCGTCGGGGAGCTCGTCGGGGCCGGCCCGGTCGACCGCCGCGCACTCCTCGGGCAGCCGGTCCGTCAGCGAGTCCAGGAAGAGCTCCCAGCCCAGCACGCCAAGACCGAACACATCGGTACTGCCGTGGTCGAGGCGGCGCGACCGGACGTCGCCGAAGACCGAGGGGTACGTCTCCGGTGCGATGTACGCCAGGTGCTGGGCCGGGCTGATGCCCGCCGGCGGGGTGTGGAAGAGGGCCCGCATGGCCTCCTCGTACTTCTCCCGGTCCTGGGGCCCGTTGACCACGTGCAGCAGGTTGTTGAGGAGGGCGCTCAGCTCGAACCGGGCCAGCGAGAGCGTCGCCTGGGTCGCCTTCCCCGGCACCTGGGTCATCCGGATCGCGGCCAGGGTCAGGTTCCGGTGCACGATCCGGGTGCCGTGCAGCTGGCTGAGGGCGTCGACCAGCAGGCTGAACTGCTCGAACGCCACGACCGGGAACGTGGTGGCCCACTCCCGTACGTCGGACCAGCCCTCCTCCGGGAGCGGCCGGCCGACCTGTCGGGTCATGATGAACGCGACCTTGTGCGTCTGGTCGAACCTGCCGTCCTCGATGACCGGCAGCGCGGGATGCCCGAGCATCCGCAGCCGCAGCAGGTTGCGGACCTCGTGCTCCCACAACTCGCCGACCACGCCGTCGATCTGGAGGAAGAGCGACACCTCCCGGTCGCGCTGAAGGCCGGGGTGGCTCAGCACGAACCGGACCAGCCTGCCCTTGATGACCTCCTCGACGTCGCCGACGATCTTGTACGGAACGTCGCCTTCGGGGGCGTGCACCGCCCTCTCGCCGGTGAACAGTTTCTCCAGCACATCCCTGATCTCCTCCGGCCCGAGATCGTCATGCATGCGTGTCCTCCGTCCCCGCGTCGTCTGCCCCCGACGCGACGGCTTCGATGGCGAGTACGACGATCCCGTCGTCGGTGGTGACGGCCGTCCGTCCGCCGGACAGGACCGTCAGGTGAAGTCCCCGGGCGCCCAGCTGGACGCGGTGCACGAGCTCCCGGGAACCGGACGGCCCGCCGCGCCACACCGCCACGACCCCCTCCCGCCCGAGGCTGGCCCACAGCGTCCCGTCCTGCCCGGTCTCCAGCGCCTCCCAGCCCATGACGCGGCCGCCGTGCCAGGCACGGACGACGGAGGGCGCGATGTCTCCGCCCGGACCGTCCGCCCGGAGCGCGTCGTCCGCCGGGAGCGAGTCGTGCGGTGTCCGGTCCGTGAGGTCCTCGCCGTCCGCCGCCCGCAGGACGCGGACGGCGGGCGGCGCGGAACCGGCCGGCGCACCGCCACCGGACTCCCGCACCACCAGGACCTCCGTGCCGTCCGCCGTCATGTGCCGCTGTACGCCGGTGACATGGGCCCACCGCGTGGTGCCGACGGCATCGGCGGCGGGTCCGGGCAGCCACAGGTGGACGAGCGGATCGCGCCCGGCCGCCGTCGCCAGCACGGCTCCGCCGTCCGGACCACGCAGCACGACCGTCGCCCTGGCCCTGGGCACTCCGCCGGCGTCCGGTCCCGCGGGTCCGCCGTCCGGGCCCAGTACGCGTACGGTGCCGTCGCCGTCGCCGACGACCAGCGCGTCGCCCTCCGGGCCCGGCAGTACGGCCAGCACGGGCGCGTGCACGTGTTCCGCGCCTTGCTGTTCCGCGCCCCGCTGTTCCGCGTCCCGCTGTTCCGCGCCCCGCTGTTCGGTGTCCTGCTGTTCCGCGCCCCGCGCGTGCCGGTCGGTCGCGGCCATCAGGAGGGCCCGGCCGTCGGACTCGGTCACCTGCCAGAACTCCACCGGGCCCTCCTCGGCGCCGGTGGCCAGCCGGACCGCGCCCTCGGAGTCCTTGACCGCGGCGAGCGCCGACAGCGTCCGACGGGTGGCCAGGGTGGTCAGCTGTACGGGCCCGGCGGCGCTCACGTCCCACAGGACCAGCTCTCCCGACCGGTGGGCCACCGCCAGCCACTGCCGTCCGGCGGCCGAGGTCAGCGGCACCAGCCCCACCACGTCACCGCCCGCGAGGGCGGGGGCGGTCCGGACGCACGGCCCGTCCGGGCCGACGAGCGCGAGGTATCCGGCCTCGCCGCCGAGCGCGAACCTGCCTGTCCCGTCGGGCAGCGCGGCCGCGACCCGGACGACCTCGGCGGTCGTGGCGGTCGTGGCGGTCGTGGCAGTCATGGCGGTCGTGGGGCACTCGCCTGCGGTGTCCCACAGTTCGAGCGTGCGGTCGTCATGGGCGGCGAGCAGCAGGCCGGGGCCGCCGTCCCCGGTCTCGTCACCCGCCGCGGCCAGGGCGCTGACCGGTCGGGCACAGCCGCGCAGCAGCAGCGCGGGGTGGTGCGCGTGCCACGGCTCCCACACCGCCACCGTGCCGTCGAGCGCGCCGGTCACCAGCCACGGGGCCGACGTGTGGGCGGTCAGCGCCGACACCTCCCCGTCGGTGCCGTCGAGCTTCAGATGCGGGGGCATGGTCCGCAGCCGCCCCCAGCACACCTCCCAGGTCGCCCCGGCACCGGCCGGATGCAGCCGGCCGGCCGCGCGTAATCCGCCCAGCTGGCGCAGTCCCGCCCGGTCGGCGGGCCCGGACCGCGAGATCAGGTGGGCGGACGCGACCGTGCCCAGCACCTCGATCGGGAGGTCGGCCGGCGTGGCGCCGGCGTCGCGGCGGCCGGGCGCCAGGGCCTGGGCGCTGAGCCCGGCCACCGGGAGCCGGTCGAGGACGGCGGGCCGGGCGGCGAGTTCCGCCCAGCCGGGGGCCCCGCAGTCGGCCGCGTACTGGGCGAGCCGCGTCTCGAGGTGCGGGCTGATCGACCGGCCTCCGGCACACTGCCCGGCCGCGAGGTCGAGGAGCGCGCCCAGCATCCCCCGGCGCTGCTCGGGGGTGCTGGTGGCCTCCAGGTGTTCGGTGTAGGTGCGGTGTGCCAGCCGGTAGACGCTGCGCCGGTCCTCCCCGTCCAGCAGGACGTACGCCGCCGCCCGGCTGAGGAACAGCGACAGCTCCTCGTCGGCCGGTGGCCGGTCCGATCCGGCGACGCCCGCCGCCGCGTGCGCCCAGATGCCGTCGGCGCGGGGCAGGCCGCGCCCCTGGGACAGCGCCAGGGCCCGTAACAGCGGGTCGGCGGCCGGCAGCCCGTCGGTGATCCGGGCCACGGCGGACCGGAACAGCCCCGTCCGGTCGCTCGCGAGCAGCTGCTCAAGGGCCGATCGCGCGGCGCTGTCGGGGGCGAGCACCCGCGGCCGCTGCTCGATCTCGTGGACGGCGAGGGCCGCCTGGAGGAACTGCCAGTACCCCTCGCGTACATGACCCTCGACGGCGTCGCGCACCGTGCGGACGACCGTCGCCTGCCACGCGTCGTCGCCCACCGGATGCTCGCGCAGTACGCGCCGTACCCCGCGCTCCGTGTACGCGGCGGCGGCGTCCGGATCGGCGGCGAGTTCCAGCACCCGGGCCTGTCCTGTGGCGCTGCCCAGGACGGCCCGCAGGTCGACCCGGCCGCCGGGCTCCTGGTCGCCGTACGGGCGGGTCCGGGTGCCGATGAGCAGCCGTACACCGGCTGTCTCGGTCAACTCCCGCAGGACCGAGGCGACATGGAACGGCTCACGGGCCTCGTCCAGGGCGTCGGCGAGGATGAGGGTGGGCACGCCGCCGACCTGGGCGGTGGCAGCGGCCAGACGGTCGCGCAGCGGAGCGAGCGGGTCGTGGTCAGGGCGGGCCTCCGTGGCGCCGTCCGGTGACCACCGCGGATCCGGCGCGTCCCCGGTGTCCGCCGAGTCCCCGCCGAGGGCCTGTGTGAGCTGCCCTACGACGTCGGCCACGGTGCTCCCGGTGAGGCGCAGGACCGCGCCCACCCGCACACCCGCCGACGCCGCGCCGGCGGCGCCTTCCCGGTACCGCCGCAGGGCCTCGCCGAGCAGGGCGGACTTGCCCATGCCGGGCGGGCCCGTGACGACGAGCACCGGCGGTGCGTCCGCATCGGCGCACCAGTCGGCCACGGCGGTCAGGTCCGCGGTGCGACCGGTGAAGTCCGGGACCAGTTCGAGGAAGCCGGTCTCGTCCGCGGCCTCCGCGTAGTCGGCCCTCGCGGTCGGTTCCTCCTCGAACTCCCGTTGACGCTTGGAGAGTTCGGCGACGGTGACGGCTCCGGCGAGCGGCACCCGGTCCGGCAGCCGCAACGGGAGCTCACGGGAGGTCTCCGCCCCGACGAGTTCGGCCCAGGCGACGGCGCCCTTGAGATGACCCTGCAGATCCCGAAGGGTGAACACCTTGTCCTGCCAGCTCTTTCCCGCGAGGTAGCTCTCCAGGGCGGCCCGGAACGCCCCCAGAAATCCCTGGGCCGCCGACCTGCCCGTGGCGACGAGCAGCAGCGAGCACAGCTCGGGCTTCCCGGAGCCCAGGAACTTCGCGTACACGTCCGCCGCGAAGTCCTTCGAGTTGCACGCCTCGATGACGACCATCGCCCAGTGGCCCTCCTCGGTGTCGCGGCTCTGCTGCTCGGCGTGGACGTGGTACGCGAACAGGTCCGGCGTCACCCGTGCGTCCCGCTTCTTACGCCCCGCGTCGGGCACGAGCAGCGCGGGGCCCGTGTTTCCCGTGACGCCGTGGCCGAACCAGAGCAGCGCCGAGGGCCGGCCCGGCTTGCCCTTCCGCTTCCCGGCCCAGTGGGCCAACGCCTCGTCGGCCTCCGTCAGCGACATCAGGAGCCGCTGTGCCGGGTCCGGGGGCAGTGGCGGGACGGCGTCTCCGCCGAGCCGCCGGAGGACGGCCACGACCCGGTCCGCCTCGGCCGCGGTGTCCGCGTCCGGGTAGCCGACGACCGGACCCACGGCCAGCGCGTGCACGTCGAACGCCTCGGCGACCTCGGTCTCGTCGTCCTCGCGTAACCCGTGGTCCCCACGTACGCCTTCGTCCGCGCGCATCGCGTGGTCCCCGCGCACGCCGTCGTCCGCGCGTCCGCCGTCGTCCAGGGTGCTCGTGCTCGCTGTGCGGCCGTGCGCGGCCCCCGTGCCGCGCGACGGTACGACGAACTCCGCGGTCATCGCGTCAGCCGTGCTGCTCCGGGGCCAGGACGGGTACGAGCCGTCGCATCGGCTCGACTCCGCCGCGGACCTCCACCTCGTACAGCCCCGGCCGATCCGGCAGACAGGTCGCCGCCCACGCGTCCTCCGTGCCGCGCACCGGCTTCAGCGCCGGGTACAGGACGGTGTCGAGCCCGCTGACCTCCCGCACCACGCACTCCAGGTCCGCGCTGTGCGGGGCGTCGCCCACCTCGATGGTGAACGCGGTGTCCGGATCGGCCCACTCGGGGGTGTGGAGCTCGAACTCCCCGGCGCCGAGCATCGAGCCCAGCTCGTCGCGGTGGCGCAGGCCGCTCAGCATGCCGCAGGCCATGTCGATGACGCTCTCGCTGCGGGCGAGGGCACTGTGCTCCTGGTAGACGTCGATGGCGCGGGCGTCGGAGCCCGGCAGGTGCGCGGCGAACCGGTAGACGGTGCCGTCGCCCTTGCGGTCCTCGGTACGGGGGTGGCCGTTCTCGTCGAGGACCGGGCGGTCTCCGTCCCTGCGGATCATGTGCCGTTGGCCCACGGCGGCCCCGGCGTTCAGCCGGTAGCTCTGCCAGGTCCGCTGACCCGTGCCGACCACCATCACGTGCTCGGGCAGCAGGGTGTCGTGCCGGCTCGCCCGCCAGTCCGCACTTGCCTCCGCGAGGTCCCGCCGGCCGCCGAGCGCCACGACGTCGTCGACGTCCGGGGCCCGCATGTCGGTGCCGTACTCACGGCAGCGGTAGCTCGGCAGGAGGTCGTAGAGACCCGGCATGGTCGGGGTGATCTCGCTCAGGACGGAGGGCGGCAGCAGCCCCGGTCCGCCCTTGCCGGCGTTGAGCATCAGGGCGGCGTTGACCGAACCGCCGAACGGCGTGCCCACGGTCATGACCGCCCGCACGTCGTCCTTCAGGCCGCCGTGGTGCAGGACCTCACGGGCGAGCAGACCGCCCATCGAGTGGGCTACGAAGATCACCTTCGCGGGGCCCAGCTCGGGGTGCTCGGCGAGGAAGCGGCGGTGGAGGCCGTGCGCCCGCCAGGCGTCGAGGTGGCGCCGGACCTCCCGGGCGAGCAGGGCGCCGTTGTGCGCCACGGACAGCCGCCAGTCGTACGCGAAGGGGAGGACCGCCGTCCGGTGCAGCGCCGCCTGCCTCAGCTTGGAGACCAGGTCGTTGTACGGCTGTGCCTTGCCGAGTCCCGGGAACCAGTCGGCGACGTTCAGGATCCCCGTCGCCTCGATCCGGCCGGTCTCACCCGCCCGCTCGGCGTCCGTGACGGCCAGCGCGCGCAGTTTGTCGGCGTACATGCGCGTGGAGTACTGGAAGACGCGCCGCACCCCCCATAACGGAGTGTCGTTCTCGACGTCCCGGAGGGCGCTGCCCATGATCCCGGGCACGACGACGACGGCGTCGTGAAGCTGTCGTTCCGGCGTGTGTGAGTTGGTCATGCTCTCGCCCCCCGAGGCCCATCGACCGCTCTGCTTCAACCCAGTTGAGTGGTGATCGGGTCCAGGACGCTAGCACAGTGACGCCCGCCCGACGATGTGATCGGCGGGAGATGCGTAGGCTGAAGTACGTACCGAACAGTTCGGACGGAACAGACAGGAGGCCGAGGTGGCCGAGACGGCGCTGACCGGGACGACGGTCGCCGAGGTGATGGCGGAGCTGGCCGCGCTCGAGGACCCGCGGATGCGCGAGGTCAACGAGCGGCACGGGGACGATCATGGGGTCAACCTGAGCAAGCTGCGGGCGGTGGCGAAGCGGCTGAAGACGCAGCAGGAGCTCGCGCTCGCGCTCTGGGAGACGGGTGACACCGCGGCGCGGCTGCTCGCGCTCCTGATCTGCCGGCCGAAGGCCTTCGGGCGGGACGAGCTGGACACCATGGTGCGTGTGGCGCGGGCGCCCAAGGTGCACGACTGGCTCGTGAACTACGTCGTGAAGAAGAGCCCGCACGCCGAGGAGCTGCGGGTGGCCTGGTTCGCCGATCCGGACGCCGTGGTGGCGAGTGCCGGCTGGGCGCTGACCTCGGAGCGCGTGGTGAAGAAGCCCGAGGACCTCGACCTCGCGGGGCTGCTCGATGTCGTCGAGGCCGAGATGAAGGCCGCCCCGGACCGGCTGCAGTGGTCGATGAACACCTGCCTGGCCCAGATCGGGATCGAGCATCCCGAGCACCGCGCCCGCGCCCTCGACATCGGCGAGCGGCTTGAGGTGCTCAAGGATTACCCGACCCCCCGAGGGTGTACGTCCCCGTACGCGCCCGCCTGGATCGGCGAGATGGTGCGCCGGCAGAACGCCTAGGCACCCGTGCGGTGCCGGAGGGCCGGTTGCCAGGTGGGGACCGGGTCCTCCGGCGGGGCCTCCGTGCGGCGGCCGCCCCGGGCGAAGAAGGCTTCGAGGGGCAGGATCGCCGCGCCCACGGTGACCGCGTCCGGGCCGAGCATGCCCATTTCGATACGGGTCCGTTCCGCCGGGTAGCGCAGCGCGAACGCGGCCGCGTGCGGCTTGACCGTCTCCAGGAAGCGGGCGCCGAGCTGGAGGCCCGCCCAGCCGCCGACGAGGATCCGCTCGGGCTGGAAGAGGTTGATCAGGTCGGCGAAGCCCGCCCCCAGGTACTCGGCGGTCTCCGCCAGGACGGCGAGCGCCGTCGCGTCGGGCTCCGCGTCCGGTCCTTCCGGCGGGTAGGCGGCCGCGAGCATCGAGGTCAGCGCCGTCTCCTCGTCCGCCCCCGCGGGCGGCCTGCCGCCGGCCTCCCGCCAGCGCTCCAGGAGCGCCTCGGCGCCCGCGTACGCCTCCAGGCAGCCCTGGGAACCGCAGCGGCAGCGGCGCCCCCGGACCCGTACCGTCAGATGACCCCACTCGATCGCCCGGCCCGAGCCCATCCCCTCGCCGATCACGCACGCGCCGACACCCGAACCGAAGAGGACGACGACGGCGTCGGCGACACCGCGTCCGGCGCCGAACCACATCTCCGCCTGGCCGAGCGTCTTGGAGCCGTTGTCGATGAGGTACGGCACGCTCTCGGGCACGGCGCCCGTCTCCCGGAGCAGCCTCTCCAGCGGTACGGCGTCCCAGCCGGTGGTCTGGCCGTGCACGACCGCGCCGTCGTCGGGCGTGTGGGCGACGATGCCGGGGACGCCGATGCCGACGCCGAGCAGCCGCTCCGCGGGCACCCCCGCCGCGCGCAGCACCTCGGTGATGCCGTCGCGTACGTGTCCGACGACGATGCCGACCTCGTAACGGCCGTGCGGCCCGGGTCCGCCGGACGAGGCGTGCGGGCCCGGGCTGTCGGACGATGCGTGCGGGCCCGGGCCGTCGGTCGCCAAGGGGCGCTCCACGCGGGC
Organism: Streptomyces sp. P9(2023); assembly: GCF_032436795.1. Taxonomy (NCBI): domain Bacteria; kingdom Bacillati; phylum Actinomycetota; class Actinomycetes; order Kitasatosporales; family Streptomycetaceae; genus Streptomyces; species Streptomyces sp. P9(2023). The sequence continues at coordinate 27,424 of NZ_JAUPWM010000052.1, read as the reverse complement.
GAGTTCGGTCAGGGCGAGGTCGAACAGCTCGACCCTGACGCGGGTCTCGCCGACGTCGACGCCGATCATGCAGCCGCCGGCCGGGCTGACGCGCAGCAGGGTACGGGGGCGGCCCCCCGCCGAGTCGACGCTGCCGGCCTCCTCCACCAGACCCTCGGCGAGCAGCTCGCCGACCACGTTGCTGACGGAGCCGGAGCTCAGGCCGGTCGCCGGGCCGAGCGTGAGCCGGCTCTGCGGTCCGTCGAAATACAACCGCCGCAGAACCGCGGTGCGGTTCTCCCGCCGCAGGTCACGCACCGTACGGCTGCTCTTCGCTCGCACTCTGCCCCCTGTTCCAGAACTCTCCGATCGCAAGATACCCCTGTCGGGGCCCTTGACGCGACCTTCTCTCGGCATTTAACTCACGTCCTAAATTAAGTCCCACCAGCCCCGAACGCCGTCCCTCCCGAACCCCGTCACTCCCGAAAGGGCATGAGGAGCCATGCGCAGAATCAGAGCCGCGGTCACCGGTGCCGTCACTCTCTCCCTCGTCCTCACCGCCGCCGCCTGCGGAGGCGGCACCTCCGGCGGTTCCGGCTCCAACTCCCAGCCGAAGACGCTCACCTACTGGGCCTCCAACCAGGGCGCCGGCATCGAGGTCGACAAGAAGGTGCTCCAGCCCGAACTCGACAAGTTCGAGAAGGAGACCGGCATCAAGGTGAAGCTGGAGGTGGTGCCCTGGTCGGACCTGCTCAACCGGATCCTCACCGCCACCACCTCCGGCCAGGGCCCCGACGTCCTCAACATAGGCAACACCTGGAGCGCCTCCCTCCAGTCCACCGGCGCCCTGCGGCCCTGGGACGAGAAGGCCTTCGCGGAGATCGGCGGCAAGGACCGCTTCGTCGACTCCGCGCTCGGCTCCACCGGCGTCCCCGGCCAGGACCCGGCCGCCGTCCCCCTGTACTCCATGGCCTACGCGCTCTACTACAACAAGAAGATGTTCAAGGACGCCGGCATCGAGAAGCCGCCCGCCACCTGGGACGAGCTGGCCGCCACCGGCAAGCGCCTCAGCAAGGACGGCAAGTGGGCCATCGGCGTCGAGGGCGCCAACCTCTCCAACAACATCCACCAGGTCTTCGTCCTCGGAAAGCAGCACGGCGCCGACTTCTTCACCGCCGACGGCAAGGCCGACTTCACCTCCGACGGGGCCGTCGCCGCCGTCAAGCAGTACGTCGACCTGATGGCCGCCCACAAGATCGTCGCGCCCGGCAACGCGGAGTACGCCCAGAACCAGTCGCTGAGCGACTTCGCCAAGGACAAGACCGCCATGGTCCTGTGGCAGACCCCCTCGCAGACCTTCGCCTCCCAGGGCATGACCGAGGACGAGTGGGGCGTCGCCCCGGCCCCGGTCCCCGCCGGCGCGCCCGGCCGGGGCACGTCCGTCAACTCCATGGTCGCCGGCATCAACCTGGCCGTCTTCAAGAACACCAAGAACCTCGACGGCGCCACGAAGTTCGTGAAGTTCATGACCGGCGACGAGGAGCAGAAGGTCCTCAACAAGGCCTACGGCTCCGTCCCGCCGGTCAAGACCGCCCAGCAGGACCCGGCCTTCGACACCCCGTCGCTCAAGGTCATCCGCGACACGCTCGCCACCAGCGCCGCCGCCCTGCCGCAGGTCCCCGAGGAGTCCCAGTACGAGACCGTCGTCGGCACCGCGGTCAAGGAGCTGTTCGCCGACGCCGCGGCCGGCCGGCCCGTCACCACCGAGTCGGTGAAGGCGGCGCTCGAAAAGGCCCAGCAGCAGATGCCCAAGAAGTAGGCCCGGAAGTAGGCACGGACCTCTCATGACCTCCACCGTCACGCACCAGGCAGGGCCGCGGACGGTGCGGAAGACCCCGCCCGGAGAGGCGCGCACCCCGCGCCGCCGCTCCGGGCGGCTCCGCCGCATCTCGCTGCCGTACCTGCTGCTTCTGCCCGCCCTCGCCCTCGAACTCCTCGTCCACCTCGTGCCGATGCTGATCGGCATCGCCATGAGCTTCAAGGAGCTCACCCAGTTCACCATCCGGAACTGGGGCGACGCCCCCTGGACCGGCCTCGACAACTACACGCTCGCGATCGACTTCGACGCCCCCGTGGGGCAGGCCCTGCTGAAGTCCTTCGTGACGACCTGCCTGTTCACGGTCGCGTCCGTCGGCCTGTGCTGGCTGCTGGGCACCGCCGCCGCCGTCTTCCTCCAGGAGACCTTCCGCGGCCGGGGCCTGCTGCGTGCGCTCTTCCTGGTCCCGTACGCCCTGCCGGTCTACGCGGCCGTCATCACCTGGGCGTTCATGTTCCAGCGCGACAACGGCCTGATCAACCACGTCCTGCACGAGCAGCTCGGCATCGGCGAAAGCCCCGCTTTCTGGCTCATCGGCGACAACAGCTTCTGGGCGCTGCTCGTCGTCTCCGTCTGGAAGGGCTGGCCGTTCGCCTTCCTCACGGTGATGGCCGGCCTGCAGAACATCCCGCGCGAGCTGTACGAGGCCGCGGCCCTGGACGGCGCCGGCGTGTGGAAGCAGATCCGGCACATCACCCTGGCCTCGCTGCGACCGGTCAACCAGGTCCTCGTCCTCGTGCTCTTCCTGTGGACCTTCAACGACTTCAACACGCCGTTCGTGCTCTTCGGCAAGGCGGCGCCCGAAGCGGCCGACCTGATCTCCCTGCACATCTACCAGTCCTCGTTCCAGACCTGGAACTTCGGCACCGGCTCGGCCATGTCCGTCCTGCTGCTGCTCTTCCTGCTCCTCGTCACGGGCGTCTACCTGCTGCTCACCAGCCGAGGAAGGAAGACCGGCGATGTCTGACACCGCCCCGCGGCGGAAGCCGCGTTCCCCGATGGCCGCGCCCCGCTCCTTCCTCTGGACCCGGCGGATCTTCCTCACCCTGCTCACCGGATTCGTCCTGCTGCCGGTGTACGTGATGGTCTCCAGCTCCCTCAAGCCGCTGGCGGACGTCTCGGGGAAGTTCCAGTGGCTCCCGACGGAGATCACCCTCCGCCCGTACGTCGACATCTGGCAGACCGTCCCGCTCGCCGACTACTTCGTGAACTCCCTCGTCGTCGCCGGCGCCGCGACCGTCTGCTCCGTGGTGGTCGCGGTCTTCGCCGCGTACGCGGTCAGCCGCTACAGCTTCCGGGGCAAGCGGGTCTTCACCGTGACCGTGCTGTCCACGCAGATGTTCCCCGGCATCCTCTTCCTCCTGCCGCTCTTCCTCATCTACGTCAACGTCGGCAACGCCACGGGGATCGCGCTCTTCGGCTCGCGCGGCGGGCTGATCCTGACGTACCTCACCTTCTCGCTGCCGTTCTCCATCTGGATGCTGATCGGCTACTTCGACTCGATCCCCCGCGACCTCGACGAGGCGGCCAAGGTCGACGGCTGCGGGCCGCTCGGCGCCCTGTTCCGGGTGATCGTCCCGGCGGCGCTGCCCGGCATCGTCGCCGTCGCCGTCTACGCGTTCATGACCGCCTGGGGCGAGGTCCTCTTCGCCTCCGTGATGACGAACGACACCACCCGCACCCTCGCGGTCGGCCTCCAGGGCTACGCCACGCAGAACGACGTGTACTGGAACCAGGTCATGGCGGCCTCCCTCGTGGTGAGCGTCCCCGTCGTGGCCGGCTTCCTGCTTCTCCAGCGCTACTTCGTCGCCGGCCTCACCGCGGGTGCGGTCAAGTGACGGCCCCGTACCCCTTGTTGACACCCCTGTCTCCACCGATGTCAGAGAGGTCCTCCGTGTCCGAACCCACCGACGCCCGCACGCTCGACCTGGGCGCCTTCCCCGCCGGCTTCTCCTGGGGCACCGCGACCTCCGCCTACCAGATCGAGGGCGCCGTGGCCGAGGACGGCCGCGGGCCGTCCATCTGGGACACCTTCTCCCGCACCCCGGGCGCCATCGACAACGGTGACCACGGCGACATCGCCTGCGACCACTACCACCGCTGGCCCGAGGACATCGCCCTGATGAGCCGCCTCGGCATCGACGCCTACCGGCTGTCGGTCGCCTGGCCCCGCGTGCTCCCGGCGGGCGACGGCCCCCTCAACGCGCCCGGCCTGGACTTCTACGACCGGCTCGTCGACGGCCTCCTGGCCGCCGGAATCACCCCGTCCGTGACCCTCTACCACTGGGACCTGCCCCAGGCGCTGCAGGACCGCGGCGGCTGGACCGTACGGGAGACCGCCGAGCACTTCGCCCGGTACGCCGAGCTCGTCGCCGCGCGCCTCGGCGACCGGGTCACCCAGTGGGCCACCCTCAACGAGCCGCTCTGCTCGGCCTGGATCGGCCACCTCGAAGGGCGCATGGCCCCCGGCCTGACCGACCTCACCGCCGCCGTACGGGCCTCCTACCACCTGCTCCTCGGCCACGGCCTCGCCGCCCGGGCCGTCAGGGCCGCCGCCCCCTCCGCCCAGGTCGGCATCGTCACCAACCACTCCACCGTCGCGCCCGCCTCCACCCGGCCCGAGGACATCGCGGCCGCCGGCCGCATGGACGGCCACACCAACCGCTGGTGGCTCGACCCCGTGTACGGCCGCGGCTTCCCCGCCGACCTGCGCGAGCTGTACGGCGTCGAGCTGCCCGAACTCCCCGGCGACCTCGCCACCATCGCCGCCCCGCTCGACTGGCACGGCGTCAACTACTACTTCCCGGTCACCGTCGCCGACGACCCCGCAGGACCCGTCCCGTACGCCCGCGAGGTCCGGCTGCCGGACGTGCCCCGCACCGGCATGGACTGGCAGATCGACGGCGGCGGGCTCGAAGCGCTCCTGATGCGGCTCACCGACGACTACGGCGCACGCCGGCTGTACGTCACCGAGAACGGCTCCGCCTTCCCGGACCGCGTCGGCCCGGACGGGACGGTCGACGACCCCGAGCGGACCGCGTACCTGGAGGAGCACGTGGCCGCCTGCGCCCGCGCGCTGCGCAAGGGCGCCCCGCTCGCCGGGTACTACGCGTGGTCGCTGCTCGACAACTTCGAGTGGGCGTACGGCTACGACAAGCGCTTCGGGCTCGTCCACGTCGACTACGCCACGCAGCGGCGGACCGTGAAGGCGAGCGGGCTCCGGTACGCGGACATCATCCGCGCACACCGGGGTCGGACCGCCTGACCGCCTGACCGGGACCTCCCGGCCCGAGTTGCCTCCGGATTCCGGGCGTCCGGAGTCCGGCCTTCGAGGGCGGGCGGACCGCCCTCGGCTTCCCTTCAAGGAGCCCCGCATGTCTCCTCTTGGGCACCGTCCACCCCTCACATCACCGCGACGGGCACAGCGAACGGCCCGGCGGCCGCCGCGGCCGTCGACGGCGACCTCGGCACCCGCTGGTCCAGCGCCTTCTCCGACGACCAGTGGCTGCAGGTCGACCTCGGGGCCCCCACCGCGCTCGACCGGGTCGAACTGCGCTGGGAGGCGGCCCACGCCTCGGCGTACCGCATCGAACTGTCCACGAACGGCACCGACTGGACGACGGCCCACTCCACCACGACCGGCGCCGGCGGCACGGAGATCGTCCCCGTCTCCGGTACCGCACGCTACGTGCGGCTCCACGGCGTCACCCGGGCGACCCCGTACGGCTACTCGCTCTGGGAGTTCCAGGTGTACGGCACCGACGGCGGCCCGATCCTCCCGGGCGGCGGCGACCTCGGGCCGAACGTGCACGTCTTCGACCCGGCCACGCCCGGCATCCAGGCCAAGCTGGACGAGGTCTTCCGGCAGCAGGAGTCGGCGCAGTTCGGTCCCGGCCGGCACGCCTTCCTCTTCAAGCCCGGCACCTACAACGGGCTCAACGCGCAGATCGGCTTCTACACCCAGATCGCCGGCCTCGGCCTGCGTCCCGACGACACGTCGATCAACGGCGACGTGACCGTCGACGCGGGCTGGTTCAACGGCAACGCCACCCAGAACTTCTGGCGTTCCGCCGAGAACCTGGCGCTGACCCCGGTCAGCGGCACCAACCGGTGGGCGGTCTCCCAGGCCGCCTCCTTCCGCCGTATGCACGTCAAGGGCGGGCTCAACCTGTCGCCGAACGGCTACGGCTGGGCCAGCGGCGGCTACATCGCCGACAGCAAGGTCGACGGCCAGATCGGCAACTACTCGCAGCAGCAGTGGTACACCCGCGACAGCGCCATCGGCGGCTGGTCGAACTCGGTCTGGAACCAGGTCTTCTCGGGCGTCGAGGGCGCCCCCGCCACCAGCTTCCCCGAGCCCCGCTACACCACCCTCGACACCACCCCGATCTCCCGCGAGAAGCCCTTCCTCTTCTGGGAGGGCGGGGAGTTCAAGGTCTTCGCCCCGGCCAAGCGGACCGACGCGCGCGGCACCACCTGGGCCAACGGCACCGGACAGGGCACCTCGATCCCGCTCAGCCGGTTCTACGTCGTCAAGCCCGGCGCCACCGCCGCCACCATCAACGCGGCCGTCGCCCAGGGCCTGCACCTGCTCTTCACGCCCGGCGTCTACCACGTCGACCGCACCATCGAGATCAACCGCGCCGACACCATCGTCCTTGGCCTGGGGCTCGCCACGATCATCCCGGACAACGGCGTGACCGCCCTGCGCGTCGGTGACGTCGACGGCGTCCGGCTCGCCGGCTTCCTCATCGACGCAGGCCCGGTCAACTCCCCGACTCTCCTTGAGGTCGGCCCGCAGAACGCCTCCGCCGACCACGCGGCCAACCCCACCACCGTGCAGGACGTCTACATCCGCATCGGCGGCGCCGGCGCCGGCAAGGCGACCACCAGCATGGTCGTCAACAGCGACGACACGATCATCGACCACACCTGGATCTGGCGCGCCGATCACGGCGAGGGCGTCGGCTGGGAGACCAACCGGGCCGACTACGGCGTCCGCGTCAACGGCGACGACGTGCTCGCCACCGGCCTGTTCGTCGAGCACTTCAACAAGTACGACGTGGAGTGGTACGGCGAGCGCGGCCGCACGATCTTCTTCCAGAACGAGAAGGCGTACGACGCCCCGGACCAGGCCGCCATCCAGAACGGCTCCACCAAGGGATACGCCGCCTACCGCGTGGACGACTCGGTGAACACCCACGAGGGCTGGGGCCTCGGCAGCTACTGCTACTACAACGTCGACCCGACGATCCGGCAGGCACACGGCTTCAAGGCCCCGGTCAAGCCCGGCGTGAAGTTCCACAGCCTGCTCACCGTGTCGCTCGGCGGCAACGGTCACTTCGACCACGTCATCAACGACATCGGAGCGCCCACGGCGGGCACCGACACCATTCCGTCGACCGTCGTCTCCTTCCCTGACACGTCGGCCGGTGTGCGCCACGACGGCGGACACCGGCCTGCCGTCAGGGGCCCTGCCGTCAGTTGAGGGCGTCGTCCATGTCGGCCTGCCAGTACGTCACCTGGAGCGAGGAGTCGACGTACACGCCCTTCCCGGCGAGCGAGGGCTTCGCGACCGAGCCGTTCCGGAAGACGACCGAGAGGCTCTTGGTCGGGTAGCCGTTCGTGCCGCTGCCGTCCGCCGCCGACAGGCGCACCCCCGCGTACCCGGAATCGCCGGGGGCGAGCGTGACGACCGCCTGCGGGTGGGTCGACTCGTCGACCGGGGGCACCGACTGCGCCTCGCCGAAGCGGGCGGCCGGGTAGCCGAGCAGGTCGCAGTTCTTGGAGCCGGTGTTGGTGACGGTGAGCAGCAGGTGGTTCAGCGGGCGGGAGACCGGGGTGGCGATGGTCCTGGTGTCGCCGGCGCCGCACTGCGGGTTCCTGGAGCTTCCGCCGTTGCCCCCGCCCGACTTGCCGGCGCTCTCCTTGCCGCTCGTCGTGGAGCCGGTGGAGCCCTTGGGCGTCTGGCCACCCGTCGAGCCCTTCGAGCCCTTCGAGTCCGTCGAGTCCTTCGAGTTCGACGGGGTCGTGGTCGGCTTCGTGCCGGCGTCATCGGTGCCGGCGGACGGCGTGGCCGTCGCGGAGACGGCCGGCCCCTCGTTCCGTACGGCGGAGGCGTCGGTGTCGCCGCACGCCGTCAGTGAGAGCGCGGCGACCGCCACGGTCGTCGCGGCGAGCAGGCGGGTTCGGGTGATGCGTCCGGACATGGCAGGTCCCCCTGGATATGCGTGGATCGGGTGCAGGCCGTCGGTCGTTCCGCTGCGGCGTGCTTGGATGACCACAGCTTGTGCGAAGATCCGTCCCGCCCGCCACAACCGCCGCGTGGTACGGGACACTGGGACGAATTCACGCCGCTGACCTGGGGTGATGTCGCTCCCTGGGATGCGGGGGCGGGATGCGGGAGAGGATGAGACGGTGGTCGGGGACGAGTTCGCGGCACTGCTGGGTCGGCTCAAGGAGCGGTCCGGACTGAGCTACGGGACGCTGGGGAAGCGGCTGCACATGAGCGGCTCCACCCTCCACCGGTACGTCACAGGGGATGCCGTACCGACGGACTACGCGCCCCTGGAGCGGTTCGCCCGGCTGTGCAAGGCGACCCCGGACGAACTCGTCGAACTGCACCGGCTCTGGGTGCACGCGGATGTGACGCGCCAGCGCAAGGGCAGCGCGGCGACCGAACCGGCGCCCGCGCCCGTACCTCCGCCGGCGCCCGCGCCCGAACCGGAGTCCGTACCCGAACCCGCGCGGGAGCAGGCGGCCGCGGAGGCTGCCGGTTCTGATGCCGATGCCGGTCGCGATGCCGACGTCGATGCCGATCCCCAGCTCGTCGTCTCCGGGCCCGGGCCCGGGCCGGCGGCCGCGCCCCGGCCCCGGCGGGGTTGGCGGCGGCGTACCGTCGCCATCGCCGGTGCCGCCGTCGTCGCCGCCGTCGTGACGGTGGCGCTCGTGCTGAACCTCCCCGTGACCGGGGAGGGCGACGACAAGCGGCAGTCCGCCGGATCCTCGTCCGTCTCCGAGCGCCCGGAGACCGCGCCCGCCACCAAGGCCCCCTCCGCGTCGCCGTCCAATGAGGGCAGCACCGGCCCGACGCCCTCCGGGTCCGCGTCGGCGTCCGCGTCCCGTACCGGCGCGCCCGCGGGCGAAGGGAAGGCCACCGCCCCGTCGGTCGCCACCAACGCGTACAAGTGGGACAGTCCGTGCAGCCAGCACTACCTGATGAACCGGGAACCCGAGCAGGTGCCTCCGCCGCCCGTGGAGCCGGACGCGCCCGGTTGGGTGTCGGCGCTCGGCGGGGTGGCGAGCGGGGAGCACATGCTCGCGCTGACCGTGCAGGGCACCGGGAAGCAGACCGTCGTCGTGGAGGCCCTGTACGTCCGCGTGGTGAAGAAGGGCGCGCCGCTCGCCTGGAACGACTACAGCATGGGCGTCGGCTGTGGCGGCAACGTGTTCACCAAGTCGTTCGCCGTGGACCTCGACTCCCCCCGCCCCGACGCCACCCCCGCGTCCGGGCAGCGGGACTTCCCGTACAAGGTCAGCGAGTCCGACCCCGAGGTCTTCTACGTGACCGCGCGCGTCCAGGCACACGACGTGAGCTGGTACCTCGAAATGGACTGGTCCAGCGGCGACCAGCACGGCACGGTCCGGATCGACGACAACGGCAAGCCGTTCCGTACGAGCGGCAATCTGGGCCGGCCCGGCTACGACCGTCCCCTGGGCGGCAACGAGTGGACCGACCGCCCCACGGAGGACAACAGCACGCAGGTGCCGTAGGGGGACGCCGCCTGGGCGGTCGGTAGGTGCGTCAGTGGACGGAGTCGAGCTTCGTCCGCTGCTCCGCGGTCAGTTCGAGGTCGACCGCGCCCAGGCTCTCCTCCAACTGGGCCACGGAGGAGGCGCCGACCAGCGGCAGGACCGGGATGTCGCCGCCCATCAGCCAGGCCAGCACCACCTGGTTGACCGTGGCGCCGGTCTCCGCCGCCACCTCGCGGACCGCCTTCAGGCGCGGCTCGGTGCCCGCGTGCTCGAAGCCCGGGCCGAGCGGCTTGTCGTCCCGTACGTACGCGCCCGCGATCAGCGGCGAGTAGGCGACCTGCGTCAGCTCGGGGGTGGCGCGCAGATAGCTGAGCAGATCGCCGCTCACCAGGCCCTGGTTGCCGTCGGGGGAGCGCAGGCTCGGGATGTCGGTGCGCTGGCGCAGGTAGCTGTGGTGGTGCTGGAGCACCTCGTAGCCGGGCACGCCAGCCGCCGCGGCCAGGGTCCTGGCGCGCTCGACGCGCCAGGCCCAGTGGTTGCTGGCGCCGAGCAGACCGGCCACACCGTCGGCGACGACGTCCGCGAAGCCCCGGACGGTCTCCTCCAGCGGGGTGTGCTCGTCCATGATGTGCGCGTACAGCAGGTGGATCCGCTCGATGCCGAGGCGCTCGCGGCTGCGCTCCGACGACTCCCGGACGACCTTGGCGGACAGGCCCTCCACGTCCCGGCTGAAGCCCGAGGTGGGCTGGTTGGGGCGGGCGCCCAGCTTGGTGGCGACGGTGATCTCGTCGCCGATGCCGCGGCTCTTCAGCCAGCGGCCCACCAGCTCCTCGCTCTCGCCGCCCTGGGTGCCGTTGACCCAGAAGGCGTAGTTGTTGGAGGTGTCGACGAAGGTGCCGCCGGCTTCGACGAACCGGTCGAGGATCGCGTAGGAGGTCGCCTCGTCCACGGTGGTGCCGAAGGTCATGGCGCCGAGGCTCAGCACGCTGACCTCGCGGCGCGTCGCGGGCGAACTTCCGATGACGCGGTACTTCATGAGGGTCCGTCCTTCATCTCGGGTGATCAGGTGCGAGTCCCCACTATCGCCACGTCCGGGCCTCCCGCAACCGGGTTTCAGCCGATCGGGCCGCGGGCCTCCGCGCCCGCCAGACGCTCCGGGGTCAGCAGCTCCGCGATGCGCTCCGCCGGCAGGAGGCCGCGTTCCAGGGTGAGTTCGGCGACGCCGCGGCCCGTGCGGAGGGCCTCCGTGGCGATCGCGGTGGCGGCCGTGTAGCCGATGTACGGGTTGAGTGCCGTGGCCAGGCCGATGGAGTTCTCGACCGCGGCGCGCAGCTCGTCCACGTTGGCCGTGATGCCCACGACGCACCGCTCCGCGAGGGTCAGACAGGCCGCGCGGAGCGAGGTGATGCTCTTCGCCAGGGAGTGCAGGATGATCGGCTCGAACGCGTTCAGCTGGAGCTGGCCGGCCTCCGCCGCCATCGTGATCGTCATGTCGTTGCCGATCACCTCGAAGGCGACCTGGTTGACGACCTCCGGGATCACCGGGTTGACCTTGCCGGGCATGATGCTCGAACCGGCCTGTACGGCGGGGAGGTTGATCTCGTTGAGGCCCGCGCGCGGGCCCGAGGAGAGCAGCCGCAGGTCGTTGCAGGTCTTGGAGAGCTTGACGGCCAGCCGCTTGAGGACACCGGAGAGCTGGACGAACGCCCCGCAGTCCTGGGTCGCCTCCACCAGGTTGGCCGAGGTCACCAGCGGCATGCCGGTGATCGCGGCGAGATGACGGCGGGCGGTCTCGGCGTAACCGGCGGGGGCGTTGAGTCCCGTACCGATCGCGGTGGCGCCCAGGTTGATCTCGTGGATGAGCTCCACGGCCTCGGCGAGCCGGTTGCGGTCCTCGTCCAGCATCACCGCGTACGTCGAGAACTCCTGGCCCAGCGTCATCGGCACCGCGTCCTGGAGCTGGGTGCGGCCCATCTTGAGGACGTCCCGGAACTCGAACGCCTTCTCCGCGAACGCGTCCTGGAGCACCGCCGTGGCCTGGAGCAGACCGTGGACGGCCGTGATCGCCGCGATCCGGACGGCGGTCGGGTAGACGTCGTTGGTGGACTGGCTGAGGTTGACGTCCTCGTTGGGGTGCAGGTGCTGGTACTCGCCCTTGGCGTGGCCGAGGAGTTCGAGGGCGCGGTTGGCGACGACCTCGTTGGCGTTCATGTTCGTCGACGTACCGGCGCCGCCCTGGACGACGTCCACGACGAACTGGTCGTGCAGCTTCCCGGAGCGGATCTCCTGGCAGGCGGCCACGATGACGGCCGCCTTCTCCGGGGCGAGCAGGCCGAGTTCCTCGTTGGCGAGCGCGGCGGCCTCCTTCACGGCGGCCAGCGCGTCGATCAGCTGCGGGTAGACGGAGATCGGCGTGCCCGTGATCGGGAAGTTCTCCGTGGCGCGCAGGGAGTGGATGCCCCAGTACGCGTCGGCCGGCACCTCCCGCTCTCCGAGAAGGTCGTGCTCACGGCGGGAGACGGTCGTCATGGAGGTGTGCCTTAGCGAGGGAGGGGAGGGGAGGGGAGGGGAGGGTAACGGGGCAGGAGTGGTCTACGAAGCGCCCGAGAAGCGGGAGCCGGAGGCCGTCAGGGCCGGCTCCGGGCGGGCCGGGCCGTTCAGCAGGGCGTGCAGCAGCGCCGGTCGGCGCTCCGCGGAGACGTCCGCGAGGAGGGCCGCCAGGACGGCCATCCGGGTCTGCCCCGCCCGCAGCGTGCCGGCCGGTACGGCCCCCGCGGCGACCAGGTCCACGGCTCCGCCGCCGGTGTAGAGCTCGGCGATGGGGCCCGCGGGGACCCGGGTGCTCAGGGCCACCAGGGTGCCCTGGGCGACGGCCGCGCCGACGGCCGAGGCGATCTCGGGGGTGGCGTTGCCCGCCCCGGTGCCGACGAGCACGATGCCGCGCCCGCCGGCCGCCACGGCGGCGTTCAGGAAGAGCGGGTCGCCGTCGCTGTGGTGCATCACCACGTCGACCCGGGGCAGCTCCTCGACGGTGGCCGTCGGCAGCGGCAGCGGGGTGGGCCGGTCCGGGCTGCGGCGGATGTGCACGCTGCCGAAGCCGACCTTCCCGAGGCCGCTCTCGGAGGGGTCGGCGAAGGCGTCCGCCGCGAGGGTCTGCGTCTTCACCGTGCCGCGCGCCGCGTGCACCCGGCCGTCGAAGACGACGAGCACGCCCAGGTCGCGTACGGAGGCGGCGACCTGCAGGGCGTCGTACACGTTGCCGGGGCCGTCGCCGTCCCCCGTACCGAGCGGACGCTGCGCGCCGGTGAAGACGACCGGGCGGGGGTCCGAGTGGTGCAGGTCCAGGAAGAAGGCGGACTCCTCCAGGGTGTCCGTGCCGTGGGTGACGACGACACCGTCCACGCCGGGGTCGGCGAGCGCCGCGTGGACCGCGCGCAGCAGGGTGAGCTGGCGGGCGGAGGTCATCCGGGAGCTGTTGACGTTGAACAGGTCCACGACCTCGACCGCCACGCCCTCGGGCAGCGCGGAGGTGGCCAGGACGTCGTCACCGGACGCGTCGGCGGCGTACCCGGTGCCCTGCCAGCGGCTGGCGATGGTGCCGCCCGTGCTGATGAGGGTGATCCGGCGGGGCCGGTCGTCGCGTGTCCACTGCATGGCTGTCTGTCCCCGAGGTCGAAGGTCGTCGCCTTCGCAACGATAGGTCAGCTTGTATGCAATATGGTTGCGAATTCGGCCCTGGGGTCAGGAATTCCTGCGTGCATAATTGCGTCATGGACAGGATCGATCGCAGTATCTTGCGCGAGCTCCAGGAGGACGGTCGTCTGACCAACCAGGAGCTCGCCCAGCGCGTCGGCCTCAGCGCCTCGGCCTGCCTGCGGCGGGTGCGGCAGCTGGAGGAGGACCGGGTGATCCAGGGCTACCGCGCGGTGATCGATCCGGCGGCGGTCGGGCGGGGCTTCGAGGTGCTCGTGTCGATCGAGGTCCGGCGCGACCGGGAGACCGTCGAGGCCTTCGAGGAGGCGCTGCGCGACATCCCCGACGTCATCGAGGCGCACCGCCTCTTCGGCAGCCCCGGCTGCCTGCTGCGGATCGCGGTCGCCGACCTCGCCGCGTACGAACGCCTCTGGATCGAGCGGCTGACCTCGCTGACCGGGGTCACCGAGGTCAACTCGCAGATCATCATGAAGCGGATCAAGGAGCCCCGCGGCCTGCCGGTCGACCGCTGACCGACCAGCTGCGGAGTCGTAGCCGAGTCGTGCCGTGTCGCTGTTGGGCCGAACGGGTGAGGAACGGGAGGATGGGGGCATGAGTAGGTACGAGAGGTACGACGTCACCGACGAGCAGTGGGAGGGCCTCGCCCAGGTAGTGCCCCTGCGCGGCCGTGACGAATGGCCGTCCAGGGTCGACCACCGCACGATGCCCGACCCGTACGAGGCGGCCGAACAGCGGCGCATGGTCGTCCTGCGCGTGCAGGTGTTCGCCGACGCCCGCGAGGTCGCCGAGTACCTCATCGCCCAGATCCCGGTCCTGCTGGACCTGACCAGCGCCGACACCGAAGTCGCCAAGCGCATCCTGGACTTCGGCAGCGGAGTCGTCTTCGGACTCGGCAGCTCCATGCACCGGGTCGACCGCAACGTCTTCCTGCTGACCCCGGCGGGCACCGAGGTCGAGGGCGCACCGGAGACCGAGGACGACGGTGTGGGGGTCGCCGTCCCCCGATCGTAGGAAGGTCATCATGACGTAACGGTTCGTCATACACCGGTCTGCGTACGGTCCGGACATGCACTCCACCGGCGGCCTCACGCCCGATTCCGACGCTTCCGCCACCACCGCCCTGGCGCACGCCGACGGTCCGCGTACCGTGGGCGAGCCCGTCTCGCGCGCGGGCTCCACGGGCGAGTCCGCCACGCGCGACGTGCTGCGGCATCTCATGGGCGGCTCCGTACGACGACCCGCCCGCCCCGCCGTCACCGAACTACGCCTCTCCGCCTTCGCCTCCCACCGCGCCGCGGTCCATCCCCTCGGCCCGGTCACGCTGTTCGCGGGGGCGAGCGGAAGCGGGAAGTCCAGTGCCCTCCGGGCGTACGAGGCGCTGGCCCGGCTCGGGGCGGGCGACGACCTGGCCACCGCCTTCCCCGACGCGGCCGACTGCGTTCCCGAACGGGCCAGGCCCGACGCCCAGGGGAGGCGGGGGTTCAGGATCGGGTGCACGGTCGACGGCCCGGCCGGCCCCGTCCACCTCGACATCGCCGTCCAGGCCGAACCCCGGCTCCGTATCGTGGGCGAACGGCTCACCTGCCGCGGCCGTACGCTGCTCACCACCGCCCTCCGCGACCCCGGCCGCGACGCGGTCCAGGCCGAATGGCACACCGCCGGGGCCACTCCCGTGACCCGGGCGCCGTTCCCCGACGACCTGCTGGGCACGGCGCTGCTGCCGCTGCGCGTCGCGGGCAAGACGAAGGGGCAGTTGGAGGTGCTGGCCGCGGCCGAGCAGGTGGTGGTCGCCCTCCGCTCGGTCTTCGCCTGCGACCCCAGGCCGGAGTTGATGCGTGCGCCGGTCCCGGCGGGCGAAGGGCGGCTGCGGCGGGGCTGCGACAACCTGGCGGAGGTACTGCACCGCACGCGCACCGACTGCCCGCGCCGGCACGCCCGGTTGGCCTCGGTCGCGGGCGCCGGCTGCGCCGGGCCGGTGACGGGGGTCGGCGTGGAGGAACTGCCGGACGGCAGGGTACGGGCGGTGCTGGAGCGGGTGGGGGTGCGCGCGGATTCCGGAGAAGGCAGGGGGGCGGGCGGCTTATCCGCCGTGGTGGGCCCGACGGCCCTGGCGACGCCACTGGGCCGGCTCGGGGACGGGGAGCTCCGCTATCTCGCCTTCGCCCTGGTGCTCCTCACCGGGCCGGGCGTGCTGGCGATGGACCAGCTCGCCGAAGTCCCCGACGCCATGCGGACGCTGACGGTGCTCGCGGACGGCTGCGACCGGGGGCTGGACCGTCGTCAGCTGCGGGAACTGCTCGGCCTCGCCACGACCATCTGCGCCGGTGGACACATCAGACTCGTGGCGACCGTCGGGGAGACGGCGATGGCCATCGCGCGGGAGACGCCCGGGGTGTCGATCGTGGAACTGGCGCCGGGACGGCCCGCGGGCTCCACCGCGCCGGGGCATCGTCACTCTTCGGAGTGATCGGATTATCCCCGTCGAGCTTCCTGTCCACAGATTTCCGAATTCCTCTGGAGTTTGGGCTCAGGCACCTTCACTCTGGGTAGTGGAGTGAGTGGGCAGTAAGTCGTACGAACGGGGGCGGCGTACATGGAAGCGGAGCGACTGATCGCGACGGGGCGGAACGCGCTGGCGCGGAGCAGAGAAGCGTTGGACATCGTGGCGGAGGCCTGGCAGGCACAGGCCCTCGCCCAGGCGATAGGGAGTCATCTCGCGCTCTGCGGACCGCTGGAGCTGCGGGGCGAGGCGCGCGGGCTGAGCGAGATAGGGGGCGGGCGCGGGGTGGTCGACCATCCCGCCCTGCGTACGGGCGGCCTGAGGGCCATTCAGCTGACCGAGGTGGGGGACACGCGGGTGGCGTTGACCGCGCTGGGCGCGCTCCTCGGCGAAGTGGGCATCGCTCTCGTCGGGGTGGCCTGTGTCACCGACGAGGAGGGGCTCTACTGGCAGTGCATCGAGGCGATCGACGCGGCCGACGAGTCGAACGACCGGGTGCGGGGGATGCTGCGCCGGCTCGCCGTGCGCGAGCGGGACCGGCCGCCCGATGCCGCCCGGGGGCGCGCGGGCCCGGCGGGGCCGTCATGAGGGACGGGCGGGGCGGTGGGCGGCCGGAGGCGTCCGGCTGTCAGTCCGTGGAGGGCTCGTCCTCCGCACGGGGCTCATGGCGATCCGCCGAGGACTGAAGGTCGGCGTCGAGCTGCGACAGGTCGGCGGTGAGCGCAGCCATCAGCTCCTCCATCTGCTGCAGCAGGCCCTTGGGGGCGCCGGCGCCCTTCTGCTCGGGCACGGACTGCTGCACCGGCTGCTCGGGCATCGCCCTTTCAGGCGCGGCTTCCTGGGACACGACGGCCTCCTCGGCCCAGGCCCTTCCCGAGGGGGACGGGCCACATGTGAGAACGACGCACCGGCAGGGGCCGCCGGCACGCGGGCCGGGCGGTCCGGCTCCGCCCGAGCCAACGACGCTCGCCACGTCACGGTCACTGGCCTGGCACAACGCGCCCCGCCACAGGACCGGTATTCACCCGACCGAGGGCGCGGCCTCCGGATGCTGACGGACGGTCCGACGGCTGGGGGATGGTGGGGCTGGTGGGGCGGGGCCCCGGGCGTCATCGACGGTTCAGGTGGGTGGGGGATGATCGTGGGGGTAGGTGGTTCTGATGCGAGGAGTCCGGGGATGACGGGGTCCATGGTCGACAGTGACGTGTGGATCAGGCGATACCACCCGCCCGCCTCCGGTGGGCCGGAGCGGATTCCGCTCGTCTGCTTTCCGCATGCGGGAGGTTCGGCCGGCTACTTCTACGGGCTCTCGCGCCGGTTGAGCCCGGCCGTCGAGGTGTTGGCCGTCCAGTATCCGGGGCGGCAGGACCGCCTCGCGGAAGCTCCCGTGGAGGATGTGCGGGAGCTCGCCGCGCGGATCGTGGCGGCGCTGGAGCCGTGGGCGGGCCGCCGGCCGGCCTACTTCGGCCACAGCATGGGCGCGCTCGTCGCGTTCGAGGCGGCGCGGCTCAGCGAGCCGGCGGTGCTGTTCGCGTCCGCCCGGCGGGCGCCGTCGATCCAGCGGGCGGAGACCTTCCATCTGCTCGACGACGACGCCCTGATCGCCGAGACGCGGCGACTCAGCGGGGTCTCCGCCGAACTGTTCGCCGAACCGGGGATGCGGGAGCTGGTCCTGCCGCCGCTGCGCGCGGACTACCGGGCCCTCGCCGGATACCGCCCGAGCCCCGACGCGGTCGTCGGCGCGCCCGTCGAGGTGCTCCTCGGCGACCGCGACCCACGGGTGACCGAGGAGGAGGCGCGGGCCTGGGAGCCCCACACCACGGGGGAGTTCGCCTGCACCGTCTTCCCCGGCGGAGACCACTTCTACCTGGCGGACCGAACCGACGAACTCGCCACGCTGATCACCCGCAGACTGGCCCGCCTGCCCCGCTGACCGGCCCGGCCCGGCCCGTCGAGGGTCAGTCGCGTGCTGGCCTGAGGCCGTCGATGAGGATGGGACGGCGAGGACCTGGTCGGCCTCGTCGGGGGCGTGTTCCCGGGTCCCGGCCGCCGCGGCGGTCAGCGCGAAGAGTTCGGAGGCCGTGGTGTCGTTCCGTACCTCCGCGGCCCGCTGCGCCCGATCGAGACAGAGGGAAGAGGGACTGCCCCCCCGTTGGGCAATCACCCGCGGGCACACGTCAGTTGGCGGCCGGGAACGCGACCCCAGGACGCCGCCGTGGGCTACCGTCGGATCACATGACGGAGACACAGGGCCGCCTGCTGGCCATCAGCGATCTGCACGTCGCCTACACGGAGAACCGGGCGATCGTCGAAGGGCTGCGGCCGACCTCGGACGAGGACTGGCTGCTGGTCGCCGGCGACGTCGGCGAGAAGGCCGCGGACATCGAATGGGCGCTCTCCCTGCTGAGCCGGCGCTTCGCGCAGGTCGTCTGGACCCCGGGCAACCACGAGTTGTGGACACCGCGCGAGGACCCGGTCAGCCTGCGCGGCCAGGCACGGTACGAGTACCTCGTCGCCCTCTGCCGCCGGCTCGGCGTCCTCACCCCCGAGGACCCGTACGGGGTGTGGCACGGGCCGGGCGGTCCGGTCACCGTGGCGCCGCTCTTCGTGCTGTACGACTACTCGTTCCGGGTGCCCGGCGCCGACACCAAGGAGCGCTCCCTCGCCCTCGCCGAGGAGAACGGCATCGTCTGCACGGACGAGTTCTTCCTCCACCCCGACCCCTACCCGAGCCGCGAAGCGTGGTGCGAGGCCCGGGTCGCCCTGAGCGAGGAGCGTCTCGCGGCCTGCGACCCGGCGCTGCCGACGGTGCTCGTCAACCACTACCCGCTCGTCCGCGAGCCGACCCGGATCCTGCGGTACCCCGACTTCGCCCAGTGGTGCGGAACGGTACGGACGGCGGACTGGCACCGCCGCTGCCGGGCGGCCGCGGTCGTCTACGGCCATCTGCACATCCCCCGGACGACCTGGCACGACGGGGTCCGCTTCGAGGAGGTGTCGGTCGGCTATCCGCGTGAGTGGCGCCGCCCCGGCCACCCCCCTACCGGGCTGCGCACGATCCTTCCGGAGAAGCCACGGTGATAGACCTGGTGCCGTGAGTGAACTGGACGTAGCGGGATTGCAGCGCAGGCTGACCGAGTTCGCGGCCGCGCGGGAGTGGCAGCCGTACCACACGCCGAAGAACCTGGCGGCGGCGCTCAGCGTGGAGGCGGCCGAACTCCTGGAGATCTTCCAGTGGCTGACGCCCGACGAGGCCGACCGGGTGATGGCCGATCCGAAGCGGGCGCACCGGGTCGAGGACGAGGTCGCGGACGTGCTGGCGTATCTGCTCCAGTTCTGCGCGGTGCTCGGCGTCGATCCGCTCGCCGCCCTCGCGGCGAAGATCGACCGGAACGAGCTCCGCTTCCCGGCCCGCCGGCCCCCGACCGGGAGCGGAGACGAAGCCGGGGACGGAGAGGGAGCCGGGGACGGAGCCGGAGACGGAGATCGTCACCCTGCGGAGTGAGCGGCTTTCACCCCGTCGATCTTCCGGCCGGTCGACGCGCCTCGGTGCAGGATGGAGGCATGGATCTTCGCATCTTCACCGAGCCCCAGCAAGGGGCCGACTACGACACCCTGCTCAACGTCGCCAAGGCCACCGAGGACCTCGGCTTCGACGCCTTCTTCCGGTCCGACCATTACGTCAGCATGGGCTCCGCCGACGGACTGCCCGGGCCGACCGACGCCTGGATCACCCTGGCCGGCCTCGCCCGGGAGACCCGGCGGATCCGCCTCGGCACGCTGATGACCGCGGGCACCTTCCGGCTCCCCGGCGTGCTGGCCATCCAGGTCGCCCAGGTCGACCGGATGTCCGGCGGCCGGGTCGAACTGGGCCTGGGCGCGGGCTGGTTCGAGGAGGAGCACCGGGCGTACGGGATCCCGTTCCCCAAGGAGAAGTTCGGCCGCCTCGAGGAGCAGCTGGCGATCGTCACCGGGCTGTGGAGCACCGCGCTCGGCGAGAAGTTCTCCTTCGAGGGCGAGTTCTACCAGCTCGCCGACTCGCCCGCGCTGCCCAAGCCGGCCCAGGACCGGATCCCCGTGCTCGTCGGCGGCCACGGCGCGACCCGTACGCCGCGCCTGGCCGCGCGGTACGCCGACGAGTTCAACATCCCCTTCGCCTCGGTGGAGGACAGCGATCGGCAGTTCGGGCGCGTCCGGGCGGCCGCCGAGGCGGCCGGGCGCCGGGCCGACGAGCTGGTGTACTCCAACGCCCTGGTGGTCTGTGTCGGCAAGGACGACGCCGAGGTGGCCCGCCGGGCGGCGGCCATCGGGCGCGACGTGGAGGAGCTGAAGGCGAACGGCCTGGCCGGCTCGCCCGCCGAGGTCGTGGACAAGATCGGCCGGTACGCGGCGATCGGGTCGTCCAGGGTCTACCTCCAGGTCCTCGACCTGGACGACCTGGACCACCTGGAGCTGATCTCCGCCCAGGTCCAGTCGCAGCTCGGCTGAACGGAGGCGAACCGATGCGGCCCGTCCGTTCCCTCGCCGAGGCGCTCGCGCACGAGGTGCTCGTCCTCGACGGCGGGCTCTCCAACCAGCTGGAGGCCCAGGGGTGCGACCTGGGCGACGAGCTGTGGTCGGCGCGGCTGCTCGCCGACGGACCCGAGCAGATCGGGGCGGCGCACACGGCCTATGTGCGGGCGGGCGCCCGGGTGTTGATCACCGCGAGCTACCAGGCCACCTTCGAGGGCTTCGCACGGCGGGGCGTCGAACGGGCCGCGGCGGAGCGGCTGTTCGCGCGGAGCGTGGAGCTGGCCCGGGCGGCGGGGGACGGGGCCCCGGAGCCGGTCTGGGTGGCCGCGTCGGTCGGGCCGTACGGGGCGATGCTCGCCGACGGCAGCGAGTACTGGGGCCGGTACGGGCTGACCGTAAGGGAGTTGGAGCGGTTCCACCGGCCCCGCGTCGAGGCGCTCGTGGCGGCGGGGCCCGATGTGCTGGCCCTGGAGACGGTGCCGGACACCGTCGAGGCCGAGGCGCTGCTGCGGGCCGTGGAGGGGTGCGGGGTGCCGGTCTGGCTCTCGTACACCGTCGCGGGGGAGCGCACCCGGGCCGGGCAGGGGCTGAGCGAGGCGTTCGGGCTCGCGGCGGGGAACGACCAGGTCGTCGCGGTCGGCGTCAACTGCTGCGAGCCGGCGGACGCGGCGCGGGCGGTGGAGGTCGCCGCGACGGTCACGGACAAGCCGGTCGTCGTGTACCCGAACAGCGGGGAGGAGTGGGACTCCGGCGCCCGTGCCTGGCGCGGCGCCGGGTCCTTCGACCCGGACCGGATGCGGGACTGGCCGGCGGCCGGGGCCCGGCTGATCGGCGGCTGCTGCCGCGTCGGGCCGGACCGTATCGCCCGCCTCGCCGCAGCCCTGCCGTCGTGACGTACAGGGCGGGTGTGACTCGCGGGTGGGTCGGCCGCCGGCCGTCGTACGGCGACGCTTCCACCAGACCAGGGCGGCGCCCACCGCCGCCTCGCCACCGTGGGGGACAGGGCCCCCGGCACGCTCCTGGAACGCCTCGCCCGCTTCCGGGGAAAATCCCTGGTCGGGGCCGGGGTATCGGACCATACTCGGACGTGTGTTCCTGACGATCAGCACCACCGGCACCCCCGAGCGTCCCGCGACCGATCTGGGCTTCCTGCTGCACAAGCATCCCGGCAACGCGCAGACGTTCTCGACCTCGCACGGCACGGCGCACGTCCTCTACCCCGAGGCGACCGCCGAGCGGTGCACGGCCGCCCTCCTCCTGGAGGTCGACCCCATCGGTCTGGTGCGGCGCGGCAAGGGCAAGGGCCGGGGCGGCGCCCCGGACTCCGCGCTCGCCCAGTACGTCAACGACCGGCCCTACGCCGCGTCCAGCCTGCTGGCCGTCGCCCTCGCCACCGTCTTCAAGAGCGCCCTGCACGGCGCCTGCAAGGCCATGCCCGAGCGGGCCGCCGCGCCGCTGCCGCTGCGCGTCGAGGTCCCCGCGCTCCCCGCGCGCGGCGGGGCCGACCTGGTCCGCAAGCTGTTCGGGCCCCTCGGCTGGGACACGGTCGAGGCGGAGCCGGTGGCGCTGGACACCGCGTTCCCCGAGTGGGGCGACTCGCGCTACGTACGCCTCGTCCTCGAAGGGGAGCTGCGGCTCGCCGACGCGCTCAACCAGCTGTACGTCCTGCTGCCCGTCCTCGACGACGCCAAGCACTACTGGGTCTCGCCCGACGAGGTCGACAAGCTGCTGCGCGCCGGAGACGGCTGGCTCGCGGACCACCCCGAGCAGAAGCTGATCACCAGCCGCTACCTCTCGCGCCGCTGGGGCCTGACCCGGGACGCCATGGAGCGGCTGGAGCTGGCGCGCCTGGCCGAGGCCGACGGGCTCGACGTCGAGGACGTCGACAACGCCGTGGACGAGACCACGGACACGGACGAGAAGCCGGTGCCGCTGGCGGAACAGCGCCGCGCGGCGATCCTCGCCGCGCTGCGCGCCGCCGACGCCACCCGCGTGCTCGATCTCGGCTGCGGACAGGGCCAGTT
This sequence comes from Streptomyces sp. P9(2023), assembly GCF_032436795.1. Lineage (NCBI taxonomy): Bacteria > Bacillati > Actinomycetota > Actinomycetes > Kitasatosporales > Streptomycetaceae > Streptomyces > Streptomyces sp. P9(2023). The sequence continues at coordinate 5,064 of NZ_JAUPWM010000052.1, read as the reverse complement.
GGTGCAGGCGCTGCTCAAGGACGTGCGCTTCACCGACATCGTCGGCGTCGACGTGTCCGTGCGCGCCCTGACCGTCGCCGGGCGCCGGCTGAAGCTCGACCGGCTCGGGGAGCGGCAGGCCGGCCGGGTGAAGCTGCTCCAGGGCTCGCTCGCGTACACCGACAAGCGGCTCACCGGCTACGACGCGGCGGTCCTGAGCGAGGTCATCGAGCACCTCGACCTGCCGAGGCTGCCCGCGCTCGAATACGCGGTGTTCGGCTCGGCGCGCCCCCGGACGGTCCTCGTGACCACGCCGAACGTCGAGTACAACGTCCGCTGGGAGTCCCTCCCCGCCGGACACGTCCGGCACGGCGACCACCGCTTCGAGTGGACCCGCGAGGAGTTCCGTACGTGGGCGGCGCGCGTCGCCGAACAGTACGGATACGGCGTCGAGTTCACCCCCGTCGGCCCCGACGACCCGGAGGTCGGCCCACCCACCCAGATGGCCGTCTTCACCCAGAGCACCACCCGGACCACGCCGAAGGAGGAGCAGGCATGACCACCACCGACACCGACGGCGCCACCAGCGCCCGCACGCTGCCCGTCACCGACCTGTCCCTCGTGGTCCTGATCGGCGCGAGCGGATCCGGCAAGTCCACCTTCGCGCGCCGCCACTTCAAGCCCACCGAGGTCATCTCCTCCGACTTCTGCCGGGGCCTGATCGCCGACGACGAGAACGACCAGAGCGCCAGCAGGGACGCCTTCGACGTCCTGCACTACATCGCCGGCAAGCGCCTGGAGGCCGGACGGCTGACCGTCGTCGACGCCACCAACGTGCAGCAGGAGGCCCGGCGCCAGCTCGTCCAGCTGGCCCGGCAGTACGACGTGCTCCCGATCGCGATCGTCCTCGACCTGCCCGAGGAGGTCTGCCAGGCCAGGAACGCGGCCCGCCCGGACCGGGCGGACATGCCGAAGCACGTCATCCAGCGCCACCGCCGCGAGCTGCGCCGCTCGCTGCGCGGCCTGGAGCGCGAGGGCTTCCGCAAGGTGCACGTCCTGCGGACCGTCGAAGAGGTGGACGCGGCCCAGGTCGTCCTGGAGAAGCGGTTCAACGACCTGCGCCACCTCCCCGGCCCCTTCGACATCATCGGCGACATCCACGGCTGCCGCTCCGAGCTGGAGACCCTGCTCGGCAGGCTCGGTTACGTCGACGGTCACCACCCCGAAGGGCGTACGGCCGTCTTCGTCGGCGACCTTGTCGACCGGGGCCCGGACAGCCCGGGTGTCCTGCGCCGGGTGATGGGAATGGTCGCGGCCGGGGACGCGCTCTGCGTGCCCGGCAACCACGAGAACAAGCTCGGCCGCTGGCTCAAGGGCCGCAAGGTCCAGGAGACCCACGGCCTCGCCGAGACCATCGAGCAACTGGGGCGCGAGCCCGAGGAGTTCCGCGCCGAGGTGGGCGCGTTCATCGACGGGCTCGTCAGCCACTACGTCCTCGACGAGGGCAAGCTGGTCGTCTGTCACGCCGGTCTGCCCGAGAAGTACCACGGCCGGACCTCCGGCCGGGTGCGCTCGCACGCGCTGTACGGGGACACCACGGGGGAGACCGACGAGTTCGGCCTGCCCGTGCGCTACCCGTGGGCGGAGGAGTACCGGGGCAGGGCGACCGTCGTCTACGGCCACACGCCCGTCCCGAACACCTCGTGGATCAACAACACCATCTGCCTCGACACCGGTGCCGTCTTCGGCGGGAAGATGACCGCGCTGCGCTGGCCGGAGCGCGAACTCGTCGACGTACCGGCGGAGAAGGTCTGGTACGAGCCGGCCCGGCCGCTCACGACCGAGGCGCCGGGCGGCCACGAAGGACGGCCGCTGGACCTCGCCGACGTGCACGGGCGCCGGATCGTGGAGACCCGGCAGATGGGCAACGTGTCCGTACGGGAGGAGAACGCGGCGGCGGCCCTGGAGGTCATGAGCCGGTTCGCGGTCGATCCGCGACTGCTCGCCTACCTGCCGCCGACGATGTCACCGACCGCGACCTCGAAGCGGGAGGGCTACTTGGAGCACCCGGCCGAGGCCTTCGCGCAGTACAGGTCCGACGGCGTCGAGCGGGTCGTGTGCGAGGAGAAGCACATGGGCTCGCGGGCGGTCGCGCTGGTCTGCCGCGACGAGGCGGCGGCCCGCGAACGGTTCGGGGTCACCGGAGCGACCGGCTCCCTGCACACCCGTACCGGACGCCCCTTCTTCGACGACCAGGCCGTCACCGAAGAGGTACTCGGGCGGCTGCGGGCGGCGATCACCGCCGCCGGGCTGTGGGAGACGCTCGACACGGACTGGGTGCTGCTCGACGGCGAGCTGATGCCGTGGTCGCTGAAGTCGGCCGGGCTGCTGCGCTCGCAGTACGCGGCCGTCGGCGCGGCCTCCCGTGCCGTCTTCCCGGGCGCGCTCGGCGCACTGGAGCAGGCGGCCGCGCGGGGCGTGGCGGGGGTCGACGGGCTCCTCGCCAAGCAGCGCGAACGGGCGGCGGACGCCGAGGCGTTCACCGAGGCGTACCGGCGGTACTGCTGGCCGACGCAGGGCCTGAAGGGCGTGCGCTTCGCGCCGTTCCAGATCCTCGCCGTGCGGGGCCGTTCGCTGGCGGCCGTCCCGCACGACGAGCAGCTCGGATGGCTCGACCGGCTGGTCGACGCCGACCCGACCGGGCTGCTCCAGGTCACCCGCCGGCTGATCGTGGACACCCGGGACGAGGAGTCGGTACGGACCGGGATCGACTGGTGGCTGGAGATGACCGGGGCCGGCGGTGAGGGCATGGTCGTCAAGCCGCTCGCCGCGCTCGTCCGGGGCGCCGGCGGCAGGCTCGTCCAGCCGGGCGTGAAGGTCAGGGGCCGCGAGTACCTGCGGATCATCTACGGCCCCGAGTACACCCGCCCGGAGAACCTGGAGCGGCTGCGGAACCGCTTCCTCGGCCACAAGCGTTCGCTGGCCCTCCGCGAGTACGCGCTCGGCCTGGAGGCGCTGGACCGGCTGGCGGACGGCGAGCCGCTCTGGCGGGTGCACGAGGCCGTCTTCGCGGTGCTCGCACTGGAGTCCGAGCCGGTGGATCCGCGTCTCTGACGGCGCGGCGACGGTGCTCCCACGGGGGGCGCAGGGGAGTGGACGGAGACGCTCCCCTGCGCCCCCCGTGCTCGTTGGCGACTCCCAGCCACAGCCCCTAGCGTTCTTCACCCCACGGGCGTGACGCAGTGTCAACACAGTGACTGCGTACGCCACTTGAGGTGGGAACCAACACACACGAGGGCGCAGGCGTGCGCGGTCTCGGCGCGTGGCCGACAGGCCGTGCGCGGACGGGGGCGGGGGGTGAGTGACGGTGAGTCTTTTCGGCCAGGACCGGTCCTTCCTCCACGCCCTCCCCGACCAGGACCGCAGGACCCTGCTCGCCGCCGGCACACCACGCGCCTACGAGCCCGGCGAGGTGATGATCCGCGAACGCGACACCTCCGCGTACGTCCTCGCCCTGACCTCGGGCTGGTCCGTCGTCTCGGTCGAGACCGAGCGCGGCACCCGGCTCATCCTCGCCCTGCGCGGCGCCGGCGAGGTGGTCGGCGATCTCGCCGCAGTGGACCGGCGGCCGCGCAGCGCCACCGTCACCGCGCTCGGCCGGGTGGAGGCGGTGGCCGTGTCCGGCGACCGCTTCCGGCATTTCCTCGCCACCCATCCGCACGCCACCTCGCTGATCATGCGGCAGCTCTCGGCCCGGCTGCGCAGCGCCGACGTCGAGCGCCGCTCCCTCGCCTCCGAGACGGTCCTCCAGCGGCTCGCCGCCCGCCTGGTCGAACTGGCCGAGCGGGCGGGCCGGCGCGCCGACGCCGGGACCGTACTCGAACTCCCGCTGCCCCAGCACGACCTGGCGGCGGCCATCGGGGCCACCCGGGAAGCGGTGGCCAAGGCGCTCCGGCTGCTGCGGGAACAGGACGTCGTCCGTACCGCCAACCGCCGGGTCGTCGTCCTCGACATGCCCGTCCTGCTCCTGCTGGCCCAGGGCAGATCACCGCACACGACAGCGGCGGAGAAATCTCCTCCGGGTGTGTAAACGGCTACATCGCCGGCCGCCGCGCGCGGCCAGGCTTGACCCGTCACCACGGCATCACGGCACACACAGGGAGTCCGAGTGAGCACTGGGGGAGCGAGCGGCGGCGCGAGTGCGGGAGCGAGTTCCGGCGCGGGCGCGGGTGCGATCCACCGGCTCGTCGTCTTCGGCGACGCGGTCGGATCGGGCTCCTGGAGCATGGACGCGAAGCGGCGGATGCGCGCGGCCATGTACGAGGCGTTCGGCGAGGCGTTCGCAGCCATCGGCGTCGAACCGGGCACCGTCCACCAGGAGGACCGCGGCGACGGCATCCTGGGGGCGCTGCGCCCCGAGGTCCCGCCGTCGTTCATGGTCGGACGCTGGATCGACACCATGTACGAGAGCCTGCGCGAGCACAACGCGGGCCGCCGCGAGCGGCTGCGGATGCGGGTCGGCATGAACGCCGGACTCGTCCTGGAGGACGGCCACGGACTGGTCGGGCGCGCGGTCGACCTGGCCTGCCGGCTCTGCGACAGCCCCACGGCCAAGCAGGTGATGACGGCCGCACCCGACGCGGATCTGCTCGTGGTCGTCTCGGACTGGCTCTACGGCAACGTGGTCATGGAAGGCGGCCGGTACGTGGAACCGGGCCACTACCGGCAGGCCCGCGTGCGCTCCAAGGAGACCGACGAGACGGCGTGGTTCCACATCCCCCGCAGACCGGCACCGCCGATGCCGCCGTTCGACGAGACGGACGGCGGGGACGGCAGCGGTGACCCCGAGACCGGCGGTGGGCCGACGCGGGGGGACGGCCCACCGCCCACCGAAACGCCGCTCACGCCCACGAAGGGCAACCGGTACCACGCGGGTCGTGACCTGCTGGTGATCAAGGACAACACGATCCACGGCGGAATCACCGGCATCAGGAACGGGGAGGGCGCATGAGTTTCCTGAGTCAACCTCTATGCCGCCAGAGGTGTGTCGGCGGCCGTGTTGATCTTGCCGTTGGCTTGGTGGAT
>NZ_JAUPWM010000155.1:0-462 GCF_032436795.1 Streptomyces sp. P9(2023) | reverse complement strand
CGCGATGGTCGCCTCAGCCCACTCAGTCCACAGCTCGGCCTGACGCGCTTCGGCATCGGTGAGGGGGCGGCCCAAATTCGCCTCCAGATCGCTCTGCGAGTAGCGCCTCGCCACCCCCTCACTCATTGAGTCACCCCTTCGGTACGGCGCTCGTCGCGCCCGTGTCATAGTTGTGGGTGACGGTGAACTCCTTGCCGGTCTGATCGAACGCTGAATACGTTTCCGACCGGTTGCCGCCAGCAGGTGTCGGGATAGAGGCAACCGGCTTGATCGCATTCACCGTCATGTGACCAGCAGCCGCAGCAGCGGCCTTGTCGGCCGGCGCTGAGCTGGCACGCTCCGCCGGGTCGAACGTGTCGGCGGGCGCGTCGCCTGCTGCGGTGGTCTGCGGCTTGTTTTGCGTCTGGTCATCCGCGATGCGGGTTGTTTTGGGTCGAGTAGCCATGATCCAGTTCCTCTCAG
>NZ_JAUPWM010000919.1:0-229 GCF_032436795.1 Streptomyces sp. P9(2023) | reverse complement strand
ACAGCAAAACACCCGCCCGACCGCCGGATTAACGCAATCTAGCTCCCCCTGTGACCCTACCCCACGATCTTCCGATCGGCAAGGTTATGCTCTACCCCTGAGCTACGCCCGCGCTCCGTTGCGGTAGGGGGGATATAGCGCCGCCGGCGGCCGGGAGCAAGAGCGATGTGAAGATTTTAACACCCGACGAACGCAAGGCCCCGGACAGCAAAAAACCGGCCCGAAGGCC
>NZ_JAUPWM010000918.1:0-229 GCF_032436795.1 Streptomyces sp. P9(2023) | reverse complement strand
AGCGAGAGGCATTCCTTTGGTTGTCGATCCCGTCATGATCGCCACCAGTGGTGCCAGGCTTGCGGAGTCCGGTGTCGTGGAGGCTATGAAGGCCGAGCTGTTTCCGCTCGCGACGCTCATCACACCCAACCTGCCGGAGGCCGAACGCCTCTGCGGCTTCGAGCTAAGAACGCCGCAGGATTTGCACCGCGCCGGCGAGGCGTTGCTCTCGCTCGGTCCGCACGCCGTC
>NZ_JAUPWM010000917.1:0-229 GCF_032436795.1 Streptomyces sp. P9(2023) | reverse complement strand
CACGGCGAGGGCCACGGACCCCAGAAAGGGGCACATCTCATGACTGATCCTATCACCGTCACAACACAAGCGGAACTGGACGCCGCTATCGCCGCAGGAGCGCGGGTCATCGACATCCGCTCCGAGCCCGGCTCATACATCCCGGTCACGGCCTGCGACTCGGCCACGGTCAGGGCCTGCGACTCGGCCACGGTCAGGGCCTACGGCTCGGCCACGGTCACGGCCTGCG
>NZ_JAUPWM010000916.1:0-229 GCF_032436795.1 Streptomyces sp. P9(2023) | reverse complement strand
AATATACCGGCTTTTTGTGCCAAGATTGCGGAAGGACGATAGGATGATAACTCACATTATGCTCGATTTGGAAACGTGGGGGAAAACGCCCGGTTCCGATATTCGCTCAATCGGCGCGGTCGTGTTCGATCCGGTTGCGGAATATGGCGCGTGGGTGGCTGTGGATGGTCTGCAAACATTTTATATCGCTTGCGATAATCCGCAATTGGACGATCCGACCGGCGATGAC
>NZ_JAUPWM010000915.1:0-229 GCF_032436795.1 Streptomyces sp. P9(2023) | reverse complement strand
ATTGGGAGGCGGCTCGGATCGTTGCGGGACCGCTACTTCGATTGGCGTTCGACGATCTCAGGATATGGCGATTGTTTCAGGCGACGGCGCTCGTTGCGCTTCCGATCCTGCTTGTGGTGGTGGCTTTTGCGACGCAGGACTTGGCGCGCGGACTTTCCGTCCTAGTCGCAGCGATCGCCGGCTTGGCGCTAGCGGCTGGTCTGACATTTTGGCTGGACGTGCAGCCGGC
>NZ_JAUPWM010000914.1:0-229 GCF_032436795.1 Streptomyces sp. P9(2023) | reverse complement strand
AAAACCACGCTAACACCCGCCTCGGGCGGGCGGTTAGCTCAGTTGGTAGAGCTCCTCGTTTACACCGAGGATGTCGGGAGTTCGAGTCTCTCACCGCCCACCACTCCTTTCCGCGAATCGTTCCTGTCGCAAGGCTCGCAGAAAGCTGTTAAAATACCGTAAACGCGACAAGAGAAACCGCGATCCCACCAGCCAGTACCGCCATCGCGCGCCGGTAGACCGCCAGCCC
>NZ_JAUPWM010000913.1:0-229 GCF_032436795.1 Streptomyces sp. P9(2023) | reverse complement strand
GCGATTGGTATCAATACTTTAAGCCAAACGCCTCCTACTCGTTTCTATGGTGGATCGGTTTCTGTTACATTTTAAAAAGAAAGCAAATGAAAAAAATTATAAAAATAGCCGTTTTAGGAGCTGTAATTTTAACAGGTTCTTCTTGCAAGAAGTTTCTTGATGTAAATACAAATCCAAACAACCCAACAAACTCAACGCCAAATATCGTATTACCTGCAGCCATTTTAAC
>NZ_JAUPWM010000912.1:0-229 GCF_032436795.1 Streptomyces sp. P9(2023) | reverse complement strand
GCGTCAAGCATTGGCTATTTCCTTGTATCTAATGCTTGCTAGGGCTGCTTTGTCAGTCTGCGCGGCGGGAGCTTCTTCATCCATTTCCGTTTAGATGCTGAGCGTCCCAAGGCGCCGGTAATGTCCCGTCCATTCAGCGCTGTCAGCTAACTCGCCAGGGCTTAGGCGATGGCAAAGGAAGTTGCTCAAAGGTCGGCGACCAAGGTGCGTGTAGATTGAGTATTCCCAC
>NZ_JAUPWM010000911.1:0-229 GCF_032436795.1 Streptomyces sp. P9(2023) | reverse complement strand
CCGACCGTCGTCTCCGTCATGGGGACAGTATCTCCCGCGCCGGATCCGTTGTGGGCAGCCGTCCCGCCCCCGTGGTGGGCAATCGTTCCGCAGGGCGGAACGGGTGGGCACAACCCACGGGGGGGCCTTGTCATGCCCCTCGCCCCGGGCGGTGCCCTGTCATGCCCCTCGCCCAGGGCGGTGCCCTGTCATGCCCCTCGCCCAGGGCGGTGCCGTGTCATGCCCCTCG
>NZ_JAUPWM010000910.1:0-229 GCF_032436795.1 Streptomyces sp. P9(2023) | reverse complement strand
AGCGGCTTGTGGCGACTGGCCACCCTGGCCTGGAACATCAAGCGAATGCACCGCCTGGCTGCCGGATGAGGGGAGATCCCTCACCGGGTAGCGCGTCACCGGGGTCAGGAGCGGTGCAAGGCGACGCAGGGAGGGCCAACAGCGACTCTCCCGCGACATGACCGACTACCCTGCGAAGAAACCAGAGAGGGGACGTTGCTTCTACGCTTCATGCCCTCTAAACCGACAG
>NZ_JAUPWM010000909.1:0-229 GCF_032436795.1 Streptomyces sp. P9(2023) | reverse complement strand
ACAGCCGGCACGGCAGCCAGTGGGCCGCAAAGATCTACAACGACGCCAGGGCCCGCAAGAAGCGACACCCCCACGCCATCCGCATCCTCGCCCGATCCTGGCTCCGGGTGATGTGGGCATGCTGGCGCAACGGAACCTGCTACGACCCCGCCACCCACCAAGCCAACGGCAAGATCAACACGGCCGCCGACACACCTCTGGCGGCATAGAGGTTGACTCAGGAAACTCA
>NZ_JAUPWM010000908.1:0-230 GCF_032436795.1 Streptomyces sp. P9(2023) | reverse complement strand
GACGTGCGGGCTGTGATCTTATGCTCCTTTTTTAAGGTGTTGCCATGAATATTAATACCATCAAAGAGCACTTCAGCATCATCCGTGACGAACGGCAAAGCGCAAAAGTTGACTACCCTCTGTTTGATATTTTGTTTGGGTCTATCTGCGCCGTGATAGCCGGAGGTCAAGGCTGGACTGACGATGGCAAGACTTTGCGCGACTCCTACGATAGAGACGACAGGCAAAGC
>NZ_JAUPWM010000907.1:0-230 GCF_032436795.1 Streptomyces sp. P9(2023) | reverse complement strand
GCGGGGGACATCCTGCCGGTCCGTTCGACGTCCGAAACGACGCAGGCGGCTGAGGACGACGATCCGCTCGCCGGCTTCGTCGAGCGCGTCGAGCCCCTCCGCCCGATCAAGCCCCACGGATGCCTCCGGAGCCTCATCGATGTCTGACGACCAGCCCCTGGCCAGCGCGCTCGTGGACGTGCGCAGGGCCTATCGCCTGCTGTGGTGCTACCAGAGGCGTGTCTTCGACA
>NZ_JAUPWM010000906.1:0-230 GCF_032436795.1 Streptomyces sp. P9(2023) | reverse complement strand
GCGGCGATCCTCGGCGTTCAGATTGCGATTCTGCAAGTACTCATACAATGCGCCGTGCACCTGATTGGAGCCCGTACGGATGATGGTGTTGAACTGTCCGCCTGCGGCGTGTCCGTACTCCGGCGGGAACTGATTCTGATATGTCACGAACTCCGTAGTGGCGTCGGGCGAGATATAGACCAGCGGACCCGGGTTGGCCCGATTGTTGTTGTCGACGCCCTCCATCATGA
>NZ_JAUPWM010000905.1:0-230 GCF_032436795.1 Streptomyces sp. P9(2023) | reverse complement strand
GACGGTCGTTACGGCGATAATCCAAACCGCTTGCAGCATTATTTCCAGTACCAGGTGATCCTTAAACCATCTCCTGACAATGTGCAAGAAATCTATCTTGAGAGCTTGAAACAGTTAGGAATTAATCCACTAGAGCATGACATCCGCTTTGTTGAAGACAATTGGGAGTCGCCCACTCTTGGTGCTTGGGGGGTGGGCTGGGAAGTCTGGCTGGATGGCTTGGAAATCTC
>NZ_JAUPWM010000904.1:0-230 GCF_032436795.1 Streptomyces sp. P9(2023) | reverse complement strand
AGCGGTTACCGATGCCCATCACGAAGTCGGAGGCCAGCAGGGTAGCGTTGCCGTAACGGTGGGAGGTCTGCAGGCCCACCATGCCCGCCATCAGCGGATGGTCATCGGGGATGGTGCCCCAGCCCATCAGGGTCGGGATGACCGGCACGCCGGTGAGTTCGGCGAACTCGGTGAGCAGGTCACTGGCGTCGGCGTTGATCACGCCACCGCCGGAGACCAGCAGCGGCTTG
>NZ_JAUPWM010000051.1:0-46651 GCF_032436795.1 Streptomyces sp. P9(2023) | reverse complement strand
CCGGGCTTCCGGGCTTCCGGGCTTCCGGGCTTCCGGGCTTCCGGGCTTCCGGGCTTCCGGGCTTCCGGGCTTCCGGGTGGAGAACGGCTCCCCGGTCGTCCTGGCACCGGGCGTCACCGCCGACGAGCAGAAGGCACTCGAGGCCGCCGACTACCGCGTCTTCCACTCCACGGAGGCGCTGCGCCTCCACATCGAGCACCTGCGTCGGGGGTAAACAGAAAGTGCTGGTTGAGATCATCTCAACCAGCACTTCTTCGTTGTGTCCGAGGGGGGACTTGAACCCCCACGCCCGATAAAGGGCACTAGCACCTCAAGCTAGCGCGTCTGCCATTCCGCCACCCGGACCAGGTGTTGTGTCGTCCGGGGGTGTTCCCCGCGGCGACATGGATAACTCTACCAGGGGTTCGAGGTGCCTTTCACCCACGTTTCCCGTGGTCAGTGGCGTGCGGTGGCCCTTGAGTCCTTGATCGCCACCGGGTGGGGCGAGGAGATGCGCAGTGTGTCGTCGTGTGCATACGTGGCGTAGCCGGTGGCGGCGCCTAGCCTGCGCTGGGTGAGCTACCTCTTCGAGCGCCGCGGGTCGACCGGTCGCGGGTCCACGTACCGCCGGCCCCGGATGCTGTCGCCGTTGCGGGAGCATCTGCGGGACACCTTCTGGTTCGCCCCGATCGCGAGCCTGGTGGCCGTGTTCGTGCTGTGGCTGGTCGCCTCCGCTGCGGACGAGGCCATCATCGGCTTCCTCCAGGACGAGCAGGACTACGACGCCGTCACCGAGCTGATCGGGATCGTCGAGGACGCGAAGACGATCGTGACGACGATCAGCTCCGCGATGATGACCTTCATCGGTGTCGTCTTCTCGATCTCGCTCGTCGCCGTGCAGATGGCCAGCGGGCAGTTCAGCCCCCGTATCGTGCGGATCTTCATCCGGAGCCGGATCACCAAGGCGGCCTTCTCCGTCTTCCTCGCCACCTTCCTGCTCTCGCTGCTCGTCCTCACCTCGTACGACAGCGAGACCGATCCCCGGTACGTGTCCACCGTGCCGCTGGTGCAGTCGGTGCTGACGCTGATCATGGTGGGGCTGAGCCTGCTGCTCTTCGTGGCGTACGTGAACTCGACGCTGCGGCTGATGCGGGTGGGGCACGTGGTGGACCGGATCACGTGGGAGTCGTTCGGCGTCCTGACGAAGCAGCCGCAGTACGAGGGTGAGCTCGCCGATCTGGGCGACGAGACCGAGCACGTGCTGCACCGGGGAAGCGCCGGCGTGCTGCGGGATGTGAACGTCGCCCTGCTCGTCAGGCTCGCCCGGCGCCACGGGGTCGTCCTGCGGCTGCTGCCTCGGATCGGGGACTTCGTGGTGCCGGGGACCCCGATCCTCGCCGTGCACGGAGGACGGGTGCCCCGGCGGATCGGGGCGGCCGTGTCCGTCGGGGTGGAGCGGACCTTCCATCAGGATCTCGGCTTCGGGCTGCGGCAGCTCGCGGACATCGGGCTCCGGGCCCTCTCCCCCGCCGTCAACGACCCTACGACCGCCGTGCAGTGCCTGGACCGGATCACGCAGTTCCTGGCCGCGGTGGCGGTCCGCCCGCTGGGGGCCGTCCACCACCGCGACCGGAACGGCACGGTCCGGCTGGTGCAGGACGTACCCGGATGGACGGATCTCGTGGATCTCGGGTTCACCGAGATCCGGGGGTGCGCGCCGGGGAACCCGCAGGTGTCGCGGCGGATGCTGGCAGGCCTCGACGACCTGCTGGCGCTGGTACCGGCGGAACGTCGGGAGCCCCTGCTCCGGCACCGCACGCTGCTGACGCAGCTGGTGGAACGTACGGTGCCGGAGGCCGCCGACCGGGCGTTCGCGCTGGAGGGCGACCGTCAGGGGATCGGGTGAGCGGGGTTACGGCATGAGGTGGTAGTCCGGGAAGTTGCCCGGGAGCCGCTCCCCGTCCGGGCCTTCGGTGACGGCCTTGACCAACAGGTCGCCGCCGACGAACGCGCCGCGCCAGGACGCTCCGAAGCCGCCGAACAGTTCGTCGCGGTCGCCGCGTGACCGGGGCTTGCCGTGGCCGGTCTTGAAGGCGCGGATCTGTGGCGCGAGCCTGGCGTACGTCGCCGGGTCGTCGGTGGCCAGCGTCGCGACGAGGGCGCCGTTGGAGGCGTTCATCGCGGCGAGGAGTTCGGCCTCGGTGTCGACGAGGACGATCGTGTCGACCGGCCCGAAGGGTTCGGCGTGATGGAGGGGGGAGGACGGGGGCGGGTTCAGGAGGGTGACGGGCGGGAGGTACGCCGAGGTGTCCTGGCCGGGCAGGAAACGGCCGTCGGCGAGCGAGCCCCGGTGGAGCGGGATCGCACCCCGGTCGACCGCCTCGGCGACCTGGTCGCCGAGCTCCTTGGCCTTGGCGGCGTTGATGAGCGGGCCGAAGTCGAGGTCGGGAAGCACGTCCTCCGGGTGCTCGACGGCGAGCGGGTGCCCGAAGCGGAGTGCGCGTACCGGTGGCAGGTACGCGGCGAGGAAGTCGGCGAACGCGGTGCGTTCGACGACGAAGCGCGGGTAGGCCGTGCAGCGCTGTTTGCCGTAGTCGAAGAGCTTGGGGATCACGGCGGTGAGGGCCGGCCAGTCGGTGTGCTTCCAGACACCCCAGGTGTTGAGGCCCTCCTGTTCGAGGATGTGGCGTTTGCCCAGGTCGGCGACCTCGGTGGCGATACGGGCGCCGGTGTCGCGGCCGCCGACGAACGAGACGCAGCCGATCTCGGGGGCGCGGACGAGCGCCTCGGAGAGTTCGCCGCCGCTGCCGCTGACCAGGGTGATCGGGATGCCCTCGCGGGCGGCGAGTGCGGCGGCGAGGGTGAGGCAGGCGAGGCCGCCGTCGGTCGGGGCCTTGGCGATGACCGCGTTCCCGGCCAGCGCCTGCACGAGCAGGGCGTGGACGAGGACGGACATCGGGTAGTTCCAGCTGGCGATGTTGGAGACGGGGCCGGGCAGCGGAGCACGGCCGGGCAGCATGGTGTCGATGCCGTCGACGTACCAGCGGACTCCGTCGATCGCCCGGTCGACGTCGGCCTGGGCGAGCCGCCAGGGCTTGCCGATCTCCCAGACGAGGAGCAGGGCGAGCAGTTCGCGGTGGGCGCTGAGCGCGTCGAGGGTGGCGGAGACCCGGGCGCGGCGCTCGGGCAGCGGGACGTGGCGCCAGGCCCGGTGCTGGTCGAGCGAGGCGCGGACGGCCTGGTGGGCGGTGGCCGCGTCGAGGCGTGGCGGGCCGGCGATGGGGCTGCCGTCCACGGGGCTGGTGGCGGGCAGCGGGCGGCCGTCGGGCTGCCAGGTGCCGGCCCAGAGGTTGCGGACGGTGTCGTCGCGGAACGCCTCGGGGGCGACGGTCAGGCAGCGCTGCCAGGCATCGGTCCAGGCAGTGCCGGGCTTGAGGGTGAGGGTGGGAGGAGAGTTCGGTGCCATGGGGTGTTCTCCGCTCTCGGGTGCACAGTCGGGGCGGGAGGCGGGGCGGGAGGCAGGGCGGAAGGCTGGGCGGAAGGCGCGACGGCAGCTGCGATGGCCGCGTCAATTCTGGGTGAGGGTGTCCGGGGTCGCCAGCCGGGCGACGACGAGGGCGGCCGTCTCGGTGGGGGTGGAGCCGACCTGGACCCCGGCCGCTTCCAGGGCCTTCTTCTTCCCCTCGGCCGTACCGGAGGAACCGGAGACGATGGCTCCGGCATGGCCCATGGTCTTGCCCTCGGGGGCGATGAAGCCGGCGATGTAGGCGATGACGGGTTTGGTGACGTGCGCGGCGATGTGGTCGGCGGCGCGTTCCTCGGCGTCGCCGCCGATCTCGCCGATCATCACGATGAGGTCGGTGTCGGGGTCGGCTTCGAAGGCGCTGAGGCAGTCGATGTGGGTGGTGCCCACGACCGGGTCGCCGCCGATCCCGACCGCCGAGGAGAACCCGTACTCCTTCAGCTCGTACATCAGCTGGTAGGTGAGCGTGCCGGACTTGGAGACGAGTCCGATCCGGCCGGGCTCGGGGGCGATGTCGGCGGGGATGATGCCGGCGTTGGACTGGCCGGGGCTGATCAGGCCGGGGCAGTTGGGACCGATGACGCGGGTGCCGTGGGTACGGGCGTACGTCTGGAAGGCCACGGTGTCGTGGACGGGGATGCCCTCGGTGATGACGACGGCGAGGCCGATGCGGGCGTCGACGGCTTCGAGGACGGCCGCCTTGGCGAAGGGCGGGGGGACGAAGACGACGGTGACGTCCGCGCCGGTGGCGGCCATGGCCTCGCGGACGGAGCCGTGGACGGGGATCCGGCGGCCGTCGAGGTCGACGGTGGTGCCCGCCTTGCGCGGGTTGACTCCACCGACGACGTCGGTGCCGGCGGCGAGCATCCGGCGGGTGTGCTTCATGCCTTCGGCGCCGGTCATGCCCTGGACGAGGACCTTGCTCTGCTTGGTCAGGAAGATGGCCATGGGTTCACATCCCTCAGCTGTGCGTGCTTGGGCGCGGGCTTCTGTGGGTGCTTCAGCGGGTGGCGAGTTGGGCGGCGCGGGCGGCGGCGCCGTCCATCGTGGTGACCTGTTCGACCAGAGGGTGGGCCCGGGCGTCGAGGATCGCCCTGCCGCGGGCGGCGTTGTTGCCGTCGAGGCGTACGACGAGCGGCTGGGTGAGGTGGACGGCGTCCAGGGCGCGGACGATTCCCTCGGCGACGGCGTCGCAGGCGGTGATGCCGCCGAAGACGTTGACGAGGACGGCCTTGACGTCGGGGTCGGAGAGGATGACGTCGAGGCCGTCGGCCATGACCTGGGCGGAGGCGCCGCCGCCGATGTCGAGGAAGTTGGCGGGGCGGGCGCCTCGGCCGGCGACGACGTCGAGGGTGGACATGACGAGTCCGGCTCCGTTGCCGATGACGCCGACCTGGCCGTCGAGTTTGACGTAGGTGAGGCCCTTGGCCGCGGCGGCGGCCTCCAGCGGGTCGCCCCCGTGCGCTTCCGAGGCGTCATCCCAACGGGCTTGGCGGAAGCGGGCGTTGTCGTCCACGGTGACCTTGCCGTCGAGGGCGAGGATCGCCCCGTCGGCGGTACGGACGAGGGGGTTCACCTCGACGAGCAGGGCGTCCTCGCCGACGAGGACCTGCCAGAGGCGGACCAGTACGTCGGCGGTCTCCGGCGGGAGTCCGGCCGCCGCGGCGATCTCGGCGGCCTTGGCCTCGGTGACCCCTCCGGCCGGGTCGACGGGGATCCGGGCGACGGCCTCGGGGCGGGTGGCGGCGACCTCCTCGATGTCCATGCCGCCCTCGGCGGAGGCGATGGCGAGGAACATGCCGGCCGCCCGGTCGAGGACGTAGCTCACGTAGAACTCGTCCTGGATGTCAACGGGTTGGGCCAGCATGACGCGGCGGACGGTGTGGCCCTTGATGTCCATGCCGAGGATCTGGCGGGCGGTGATCTCGGCGGCGGCCGGGTCGGCCGCGAGTTTGACTCCGCCGGCCTTGCCCCGGCCACCCGTCTTGACCTGCGCCTTGACGACGACGCGTCCGCCGAGGAGTTCGGCGGCGCGGCGGGCCTCCTTGGGGTGGTCGGCGACGGCCGCGTCGGGGACCGCGATGCCGTAGCCCTTGAAGACTTCCCTTGCCTGGTGCTCGTACAGGTCCATCTCGGCTCCCTCGCTCGAAAGTGCCGCGCACCCCCTGGACACCATCCGGGCGATGCGGGATAACAAGCTTCATACAGTATTCGTCGACTGTATGCAATCGACCGCGATCACCCTCAACTCCCCTACGAAGGGACAGGACTTCGCCATGCCCGACGACAGCCAGCAGCAGCCCCAGTCGCCCCAGCAGGAACGCATCTCCGGCGGACATCTGGTCGCCAAGGCCCTCAAGGCGGAGGGCGTCGAAGTCATCTACACGCTCTGCGGCGGCCACATCATCGACATCTACGACGGCTGTGTCGACGAGGGCATCGAAGTCGTCGACGTACGCCACGAGCAGGTGGCCGCGCACGCCGCCGACGGCTACGCCCGCATCACCGGCAAGCCCGGCTGCGCCGTGGTCACGGCCGGTCCCGGCACCACGGACGCGGTCACCGGCGTCGCCAACGCCTTCCGAGCCGAGTCACCCATGCTCCTGATCGGCGGTCAGGGAGCCCACACGCAGCACAAGATGGGCTCGCTGCAGGACCTGCCGCACGTCGACATGATGACCCCGATCACCAAGTTCGCCGCCACCGTGCCGGACACCGCCCGCGCCGCGGACATGGTGTCCATGGCGTTCCGCGAGTGCTACCACGGCGCGCCCGGGCCCTCCTTCCTGGAGATCCCGCGCGACGTCCTGGACGCCACCGTCCCGGTGGAGAAGGCACGCGTGCCCAAGGCCGGCCACTACCGGGCCTCCACCCGCAGCGCCGGCGACCCCGAGGCGGTCGAGCGGCTCGCCGATCTGCTGGTGCACGCCGAGAAGCCGGCCGTCCTGCTCGGCAGCCAGGTCTGGACGGCCCGCGGCACGGACGCGGCCGTCGAACTCGTCCGCACCCTCAACGTCCCCGCGTACATGAACGGGGCGGGGCGCGGCACGCTGCCGCCCGGCGACCCGCACCACTTCCAGCTCTCCCGGCGCTACGCCTTCGCCAACGCGGACGTCATCGTCATCGTCGGCACCCCCTTCGACTTCCGGATGGGCTACGGCAAGCGGCTCTCCCCGGACGCCACCGTCGTCCAGATCGACCTCGACTACCGGACCGTCGGCAAGAACCGGGACATCGACCTCGGGATCGTCGGCGACCCGGGGCTGATCCTGGCGTCGGTCACGCAGGCGGCGAGCGGCCGGCTCAACGGTGGCGCCATCAAGCGCAAGGCCTGGCTGGAGGAGCTGCGTACCGCCGAGCAGACCGCGCTGGAGAAGCGGCTGCCGCAGCTGCGCTCGGACGCCTCGCCGATCCACCCGTACCGGCTGGTCAGCGAGATCAACGACTTCCTGACCGAGGACTCGATCTACATCGGCGACGGCGGGGACATCGTCACCTTCTCCGGCCAGGTCGTGCAGCCCAAGTCCCCCGGGCACTGGATGGACCCGGGACCGCTCGGCACGCTCGGTGTCGGCATCCCCTTCGTCCTGGCCGCCAAGAAGGCGCGGCCGGACAAGGAGGTGGTGGCGCTCTTCGGTGACGGCGCGTTCTCCCTCACCGGCTGGGACTTCGAGACGCTCGTCCGCTACAACCTCCCCTTCGTCGGCATCGTCGGCAACAACTCCTCGATGAACCAGATCCGTTACGGCCAGGCCCAGAAGTACGGCCTGGAGCGCGAGCGGGTCGGCAACACCCTCGGCGACGTGCACTACGACAAGTTCGCCCAGATGCTGGGCGGTTACGGCGAGGAGGTGCGGGACCCCGCCGACATCGCCCCGGCGCTGCGGCGCGCCCGCGAGTCCGGTCTGCCGTCGCTGATCAACGTCTGGGTCGACCCCGACGCGTACGCCCCCGGAACCATGAACCAGACCATGTACAAGTGAGGGGTCTCCATCATGACCAAGGCTCTCGGTACGAAGGCACCGGGCAGGAAGGCGCTCGAAGGCGTCCGCGTCCTCGACATGACCCACGTGCAGTCCGGACCCTCCGCCACGCAGCTGCTCGCCTGGCTCGGCGCGGACGTGGTGAAGCTGGAGGCCCCGTCCGGCGACATCACCCGTAAGCAACTGCGGGACATCCCGGACGTCGACTCGCTCTACTTCACGATGCTCAACTGCAACAAGCGGAGCATCACCCTCAACACCAAGACCGAACGCGGCAAGGAGCTGCTCACCGAGCTGATCCGTCGCAGCGACGTGATGGTCGAGAACTTCGGCCCGGGGGCCGTGGACCGGATGGGCTTCACGTGGGAGCGCATCCAGGAGATCAATCCACGAATCGTCTATGCCTCCATCAAGGGGTTCGGGGACGGCCCGTACACCAACTTCAAGGCGTACGAGGTCGTCGCTCAGGCCATGGGCGGCTCGATGGCCACCACCGGGTTCGAGGACGGGCCGCCGTTGGCGACGGGCGCCCAGATCGGGGACTCCGGCACCGGCATCCATGCCGTGGCGGGAATCCTGGCGGCGCTCTACCAGCGCGAGAACACCGGGCGGGGGCAGCGGGTGAACGTCGCGATGCAGCACGCGGTGCTGAATCTCTGCCGGGTGAAACTGCGGGACCAGCAGAGGCTTTCGCACGGACCGCTCTCCGAGTATCCCAACGAAGATTTCGGCGAGGAAGTCCCTCGTTCGGGTAATGCTTCCGGCGGCGGCCAGCCGGGCTGGGCGGTGCGCTGCGCGCCCGGCGGCCCGAACGACTACGTGTACGTCATCGTCCAGCCCGTCGGCTGGTCCCCGGTCTCGGAGCTCATCGGCCGGCCCGAACTCGCCGACGACCCGGAGTGGGCGACGCCGGAAGCCCGGTTGCCCAAGCTCCCGAAGATGTTCCAGCTGATCGAGGAGTGGTCCTCCACGCTGCCCAAGTGGGAGGTCCTGGAGCGGCTCAACGCCCGGGGCATTCCGTGCGGTCCGATCCTCTCCACCAAGGAGATCATCGAGGACGCCTCGCTGGTCGCCAACGAGATGGTGGTCGAGGTCCCGCACCCGGAGCGCGGGAACTTCACCACGGTGGGCTCCCCGCTCAAGCTTTCCGACTCCCCGGTGGAGGTCGTCACCTCCCCGCTGCTCGGCGAGCACAACGAAGAGGTGTACGTCGGCGAACTGGGGCTCGGCGACGAGGAGCTTCGGCTGCTGAAGACGAGCGGGGTGATCTAGGTGACGGCGCACAGCACGACGCACGGCGCGGCGCACAGCTTCGACCAGCAGGCGGTACGTGAGCTGCTCGACGCGGTCAGGGCGGAGGGGCGCACGGCCCTCACGGCGCCCGAGGGGAAGCGACTCGCCGACGCGTACGGCATCGCCGTGCCGGGCGAGGCCCTGGCCCGGGACGTCGACGAGGCGGTGGCGCAGGCCGACCGGCTCGGCGGGAAGGTCGTCCTGAAGATCGTCTCCCCCGACATCCTGCACAAGACCGACGCGGGCGGTGTGGTCGTCGGCGTGGAGGGGGCGGCGCAGGTCCGCGAGGCGTTCTGCCGGATCGTCGAGAACGCCCGGGCCTACGCCCCCGACGCGCGCGTCGACGGCGTGCAGGTGCAGCAGATGCTGCCGCCGGGCCAGGAGGTCATCGTCGGCGCCGTCACCGACCCGGCCTTCGGCAAGGTCGTCGCCTTCGGGCTCGGCGGGGTGCTCGTGGAGGTGCTGAAGGACATCACCTTCAGGCTCGCTCCGGTGACCGCCGACGAGGCGGTGTCGATGCTGGACTCGATCCGGGCGGCGGAGATCCTGCGCGGCGTGCGCGGGGCGCCGGCCGTGGACCGGTGGGCGGTCGCGGAGCAGATCCGGCGGGTCTCCCACCTGGTCAGCGACTTCCCCGAGATCGCCGAGGTCGACCTCAACCCGGTCATCGCCACCCCCGAGGGCGCCCTGGCGGCGGACATCCGCGTGATCCTCGCCTCCGAAGTGCCCACCCCGAGGCGGACGTTCACCCGCGAGGAGATCCTGTGGTCCATGCGGCGGCTGATGGAGCCGCGCGCGGTGGCGGTGATCGGGGCCTCCAACGAGCAGGGGAAGATCGGCAATTCGGTCATGCGCAACCTCGTCGACGGCGGATTCCCGGGCGAGATCCATCCGGTGAACCCGCGGGCCGATGACATCCTCGGACGCAAGGCGTACAAGAGTGTCACGGACGTTCCCGGTGAGGTCGATGTGGCGGTCTTCGCGATCCCCGCCCGATTCGTGGCGTCGGCGCTGGAGGAGGTGGGTCGCAAGGGCATTCCGAACGCCGTGCTGATCCCGTCAGGCTTCGCCGAGACCGGGGAACACGCCCTGCAGGACGAGATCGTGGCCGTGGCGGAGCGGTACGGGATCCGACTCCTCGGCCCGAACATCTACGGGTACTACTCGACCTGGCAGGACCTGTGCGCCACGTTCTGCACACCGTACGACGTCAAGGGGGGTGTGGCCCTGACCTCGCAGTCAGGTGGGATCGGGATGGCGATCCTGGGCTTCGCCCGCACCACGCGGACGGGTGTGTCGGCGATCGTCGGACTCGGCAACAAGTCGGACATCGACGAGGACGATCTGCTGACCTGGTTCGGCGAGGATCCCCGTACCGACTGCATCGCCATGCACCTGGAGGACCTCAAGGACGGGCGGGCCTTCGTCGAGGCGGCCCGGCAGACCGTGCCGAAGAAGCCGGTGGTCGTCCTCAAGGCCGGGCGCACCAGCGCCGGGGCGCGGGCGGCAGGCTCGCACACGGGTGCGCTGGCCGGTGACGACGCGGTGTACGACGACATCCTGCGGCAGGCGGGCGTCATCCGGGCGCCGGGGCTGAGCGACATGCTGGAGTACGCGCGGGCGCTGCCCGTACTGCCGGCGCCGCGCGGGGACAACGTCGTCGTCATCACCGGAGCGGGTGGGTCCGGTGTGCTGCTCTCGGACGCGATCGTGGACAACGGGCTGCGGCTGATGGAGATCCCGGAGGACCTGGACGCCGCCTTCAAGGCGTTCATCCCGCCGTTCGGGGCGTCCGGGAACCCCATCGACATCACGGGCGGCGAGCCGCCGGCCACGTACGAGGCGACGATCAGGCTCGGTCTGGAGGACCCGCGGATCCACGCGCTCGTCCTCGGCTACTGGCACACCATCGTCACTCCCCCGATGGTGTTCGCCGAGCTCACCGCGCGCGTGGTGGCGGAGTTCCGCGAGCGGGGCATCGAGAAGCCGGTCGTCGCCTCGCTCGCGGGGGACGTCGAGGTCGAGGAGGCCTGCCAGTACCTGTTCGAGCGGGGTGTCGTGGCCTACCCGTACACGACGGAGCGGCCGGTCGCGGTGCTCGGCGCGAAGTACCGCTGGGCCCGGGCCGCGGGGCTCCTGGGCGGTGATGCGGTGAGCTGAGCGACAGCTCGAACCACGGGGCTCGCGGCGGCCGCGGACCGCCCGCCGCGGGTCCCGGTGCGAAGGGAACGGACAGGGGGCGCTGGCCAGACTTC
The DNA here is from genome assembly GCF_032436795.1 of Streptomyces sp. P9(2023). Taxonomy (NCBI): domain Bacteria; kingdom Bacillati; phylum Actinomycetota; class Actinomycetes; order Kitasatosporales; family Streptomycetaceae; genus Streptomyces; species Streptomyces sp. P9(2023). Next base: position 35,618 of record NZ_JAUPWM010000051.1, on the reverse strand, counting down.
TTCCACGCGAGGGGTTCGATCTCCATGACGACAACCGACATCACCACCACCCTCCCTTACAGGGAGGTGACGGACGCCAACGGCCGCACGTACCGGCTCGGTGAGAGCGACGTCGACCTGATGGGCCGTAAACGCAAGTGGATGGTCATCCTGCCCTGGGTGGGCATGATGGGCATCAGCTCGGCGGAGTACGCGTTCGCGTCCGCCGAGGACACGCTGCACACCGCGCACAGTTGGAGCAGTGCGCACATCTTCTGGATGCTCGGGGTCTGGGTGTTCTTCCAGGCCGCGGTCGCCTTCCCGGCCGGAAAGCTGAGGGAGAGCGGCAGACTGCCCGCCCGCTGGGCGATGATGCTGGGCGCTCTCGGCACCCTGCTCGGCTATCTCTCGCTCGCCTTCGCGCCGCACGTGATCGTCGCCTACATCGGCTTCGGCATGTTCAGCGGCATGGGCGCGGGCATGGTCTATGCCACCTGCGTCAACATGGTGGGCAAGTGGTATCCCGAGCGGAAGGGCGGCAAGACGGGCTTCGTCAACGGCGGTTTCGCCTACGGGTCCGTGCCCTTCGTCTTCATCTTCACCGGCTACATGGACCTGACGAACTTCCGTTGGGTGCTGGTCGCCGTCGGACTGTTCCTGGCCGCGACGGTGGCGGTGGCCGGCTACTTCTTCCAGGACCCGCCGAAGAACTGGTGGCCCGCGGAGATCGACCCGCTGCGCAAGCCGGACGACCCCCGGGCACGGCGCGCCCTGGAGAAGAACCCGCCGGCGGTGAAGCAGTACACGCCGAAGGAGGCCTGGCAGACCGGCCGCGTGGGCCTGATGTGGTTCTGTCTGCTGTGCACCTCGGGCGTGAACATCTTCGGAATCGCCTTCCAGGTGCCGTTCGGTGACGAGGCAGGCTTCGCGGGCGGGATCGTGGCGACCGCGATGTCGCTGAAGGCGATCGTGAACGGCACGGGCCGGGGCGTCATCGGCTGGCTGTCGGACCGGTACGGGCGCAAGCAGTGCCTGATCTTCGTCTGCATCGTGCTCGGCCTGTCGCAGTACGGGATCCTGTTCGCCGGCAACATCAACAACCTGCCGCTGTTCCTGCTGTTCTCCAGCATCTCCGGTTTCGGCGGCGGCGCGATCTTCCCGATGTTCGCGGCGATGACGGCCGACTACTTCGGCGAGAACAACAACGCCTCCAACTACGGTCTCGTCTACAGCTCGAAGCTGGTGTCGGGTCTGCTCGGTTCCGGCATGGGCGCGGTCGTGGTGGGTGCCTGGGGCTACGGCGGCGCCTTCGTCCTGGCCGGATCGATCTCGCTGTTCGCCGGATTCGTGGCGCTCTTCCTGCACCCGCCGGGCCGGCCGCAGGCCCGCCTCGTGAAGGCGAACCCGCGACCGATCAGCCGCGACGAAGGATGATCAGCAGTCCTTCTCCCGGAGCGAGTGGAGGTGCGCGCTGGACTTCCGGGCGAACGCGAAGGACTCGACCGGGTTGTCGTGTTCGGCCTGCCAGTGGTGGGCGCGGTACCGGTGGTGGGTGCGGTTCACCGCGGAGATGAAGCGCCGGTAGTCGATGTCTCCGTCCCCGACGTCCGCCATGCGGTAGCCGTCGCGGACGGAGTCGTCGCGTTCGCCGTCCTTCACGTGGACGAGGGCCCGCTTGGCGTTACGGTCGGCCGGGGTGCTGGAGATCGTGAAGTCGTCCACGTCGTAGAGCGCGCCCGCGCCGCCCTTGAAGACGAGGAAGAGTTCGGTGGAGGCGCGGGGCAGGTTCCGCAGGGGTACGTCGACATCCTGGAAGGTCTCCCAGCCGCCGGTCACGGGGACGGCCGCGGAGCGGTGCAGGGGCCCGGTGGGCGATCCGGTGCGGACTTCGAGGAAGCCGCCGACGCCGCCGGAGGAGACGCGGGCGGTGAGCTTGGTGGCCCCGCTCAGGCTGTAGGGCTTGAGGGAGATCCAGTCACCGTCGTGGATGTCCCCGACGGTCCGTCCGCCGTTCGCCGGGGCCTTGTCGATGACGGCGACGCCGTTCTGGGCGTCGAAGTGCTCGGCCTGGCGGTGGCGCGGCTGGAGCTTGGCCTGGTCGTGGGTGGTGAGGGCGGCCTGGCCGCCGCCTCCGCCGTCGGTGTACTCGGCGTCGAAGACGGCGAAGATGTTGGCGTCGTCGTCATGGCCGCCGTCGGAGGAGGTCTTGATGGTGCCCGTGCAGCCGTTGGCCGAGGTGACCGGGTGGCCGTGACTGTCGTGGCCGAGGACGTAGGTGACCTTGACCTTGGCGCAGTCGATCGCGCCGTCCTCCGGGTCGGTGACCTTCACCTTGAACGGGATCTCGTCACCGAAGGCGAAGAGGGCGCCCTTCGCGGGGAGTTCGAGGGTGACCTTCGGCGCGGTGCTGCCGACGACGACGTGGACGGAGGCCGAACCGGTGCGGCCGCTGGGGTCCTTGGCGGTCACGGTCGCGGTGTAGGTGCCGTTCTTCCGGTACGTGTACGTGGGGTTGGCGGCCGTCGACGTACCGCCGTCGCCGAAGTCCCAGCTGTACGTGAGGGCGTCGCCGTCACCGTCGGTCGTCCCGGCGGAGGAGAAGGCGACCTTCAGAGGGGACACGCCCGAGGTCTTGTCGGCCTTCGCCTCGGCGACCGGGGAGCGTCCGCCGGTGGCGTTCTCGATGCGGTAGAGCCCGGAGTTGTGGTCGCCGCCGAACCAGGCGGTGCCGTAGTCGAGGACGTACAGCGCACCGTCGGGGCCGAAGGCCATGTCCATCACCTGGGTGCCGGTCCAGGGCACGGGGTTGATGGACTGGACGGCGCCGTCCGCGCCCTGCTCGACCCGCCTGATCCAGCGCCGGCCGAACTCGCCGGCGAAGAAGTCGCCGTCGTATGCCTCCGGGAACTTGACCGGGGAGGTCGAGGCGGCGTCGTAGCGGTAGACGGGACCGCCCATCGGGGACTCGGAGCCGGTGCCGAACTCCGGTACGGAGCCGCCGTTGTACGGGATCCAGGCGGGCTCGGCCGGCGGGACGTCGACGAGTCCGGTGTTGTACGGCGACTCGTTCTTGGGCGCGGCGCAGTCGAAGGCGGCGCCGGACTCCTTGGTCGCGAAGTCGTAGTCGCGGTAGGCGTCGTTCCTGCCGGTGCAGAACGGCCAGCCGAAGTTGCCGGGCTTGGTGACGCGGGCGAACTCGACCTGGCCGGCCCGTCCGCGGCTCGGGTCCGCCGCGCCCGCGTCGGGGCCGTAGTCGCCGACATAGAGGACGCCGGTCGCCTTGTCGACGCTGAAGCGGAAGGGGTTGCGGAAGCCCATGGCGTAGATCTCGGGGCGGGTCTTCGCGGTGCCCGCGGCGAAGAGGTTGCCGTCCGGGACGGTGTACGAGCCGTCGTCCGCGACCTTGATGCGCAGGATCTTGCCGCGCAGGTCGTTGGTGTTGCCGGAGGTCCGCCGTGCGTCGAACGCCGGGTTGCGGCCGGGGCGTTCGTCGATGGGGGTGAAGCCGTCGGAGGCGAAGGGGTTGGAGTCGTCGCCGGTCGACAGGTAGAGGTTGCCCTGCGCGTCGAAGTCGATGTCGCCGCCGACGTGGCAGCAGATGCCCCGGGTGGCGGGGATGTCGATGACCTTCTTCTCGCTGGCGTCGTCGAGGGTGCCGTCGGCCTTCAGCGTGAAGCGGGAGAGCCGGTTGACCCGTCGTACTTCGCGAAGTCGGCGGCGGTGCCGTTCTCGGGCGCGTCGCCGGCGGGGGTGTCGAGCGGCGGCGCGTAGTAGAGGTAAATGGCCTTGTTCTGGGCGAAGTTCGGGTCGAGTCCGATGCCCTGGAGGCCTTCCTCGTCGTGGGAGTAGACGGGGATGGTGCCGATCACCTCGGTGTTGCCGGCGGCGTCGGTACGGCGCAGCTCGCCGCCGCGTGAGGTGTGCAGGACGCTGCGGTCGGGGAGCACGGCCAGCGACATCGGTTCGCCGACCTCCTCACCGCCCTTGGCGAGGGTGACCTGCTGGAACTCCTCGGCGGCGGCGCCACCGGTGCCGGCGCCGGTACCGCTGTCCGGCTCGGCCGCGAGGGCCTGTTGGCCGCCGAGGGCGAGAAGGCCGGCGGCGAGAAGGGCGAGGGGCTTTCTGGCTCGGGGGCGTTTCCCGCTGTGCACGAATGTCCTCCGGATGAGGGCCGATGGAGTGCGGGTGTCCGGGGACCGGCGCGCGCCGTCACGCTGGTCGCAACCTTCGAGTTACGTCCTTACGTCATGTACACATCATGGACCGTAGCGGGGTTCGTCCAGGCCGGAAAGCCTTTGCACACGGCCCTCGTCAAACTTTTCACCGCGACAGGACAAAGCCCGTCGAGGGCAGGGCGGAGCGGCCCGGGTGACGTCGCCACCACCCGGGCGTCCAGCTGGAGCAACTCAGGCCCGACGCCTCAGTCGCGACCGCCGAAGGCCGCGTCGAAGGAGGCCGCCGGCGGGTCGAAGTCGAACCGCTTGAGGTGGGAAAGCGCTTCCGGAGCGCCGGTCAGCCGGTCCATCCCGGCGTCCTCCCACTCCACCGAGATCGGCCCTGCGTAGCCGATCGAGCGGAGCATCCGGAAGACGTCCTCCCACGGCACGTCGCCGTGCCCGGCCGAGACGAAGTCCCAGCCGCGCCGGGGATCGCCCCACGGCAGATGCGAGCCGAGCCGGCCGTTGCGCCCGTCGAGGCGCTTGCGGGCCTCCTTGCAGTCCACGTGGTAGATCCGGTCGCGGAAGTCCCAGAGGAAGCCGACCGGGTCGAGGTCCTGCCAGACGAAGTGACTCGGGTCGAAGTTGAGGCCGAAGGCCGGCCGGTGGTCCACCGCGTCGAGCGCCCGCTGCGTGGTCCAGTAGTCGTACGCGATCTCGCTCGGATGGACCTCGTGCGCGAAGCGGACGCCCTCGGCGTCGAAGACGTCCAGGATCGGGTTCCAGCGCTCCGCGAAGTCCTGGTAGCCGCGCTCGATCAGGCGCTCCGGGACCGGCGGGAACATCGCCACCAGGTGCCAGATCGACGAGCCGGTGAAGCCGATGACGGTGTCGACTCCGAGCGCTCCGGCGGCCCGGGCGGTGTCGGCCAGCTCGCGCGCCGCCCGCCGCCGTACGCCTTCCGGCTCGCCGTCGCCCCAGATCCGGGCGGGCACGATGGCCTGGTGGCGCTCGTCGATCGGGTGGTCGCAGACCGCCTGGCCCACCAGGTGGTTGGAGATCGCCCAGCACTTCAGGCCGTACTTCTCCAGGAGGGCGCGGCGGCCGTCGACGTACGACGGGTCCGCCAGCGCCTTGTCGACCTCGAAGTGGTCGCCCCAGCAGGCGAGTTCGAGGCCGTCGTAGCCGAAGTCGCGGGCGAGCCGGCAGACCTCTTCCAGCGGCAGGTCGGCCCACTGGCCGGTGAAGAGCGTGAAGGGACGGGACACGATCGGCAGCCTCCTAGCGCAGCGGTACGGGGGTGTAGACGGCGTTCTTCTCGGCGCTCTCCTCCACGGCGGCGAGCACCCGCTGCACCTGGAGCCCGTCGGCGAAGGACGGGGCGGGGGCGGTCGTCCCCGACGCGACGGCGAGCACCAGGTCGCGCGCCTGGTGGACGAAGGTGTGCTCGTAGCCGAGTGCGTGACCGGGGGGCCACCAGCCCTCCAGGTACGGATGGTCCGGCTCGGTCACCAGGATGCGGCGGAAGCCCGCGGAGGCGGCCGGTTCGGTGTGGTCGTGGAAGGAGAGCTCGTTGAGCCGCTCCAGGTCGAAGGCGAGCGAGCCCTGCTCCCCGTTGATCTCGAGCCGCAGGGCGTTCTTCCGGCCCGCGGCCATCCGGGTCGCCTCGAAGGAGGCGAGCGCGCCGGAGGCGAGCCGCCCGGTGAACAGCGCCGCGTCGTCCACGGTCACCGCCCCGTACGCCCCGCCCGACGCCCCCGCACCGGAGAGCCCGGCCGACACGCCCGCGAGCAGCGGACGCTCCCGTACGAAGGTCTCGGTGAGCGCCGAGACCCCGACCAGGAGCTCCCCCGCGAGGTACTGGGCGAGGTCGACGGCGTGCGCACCGAGGTCGCCGAGGGCCCCGGACCCCGCGTGCTCGCGCTCCAGGCGCCAGGTCAGCGGGAAGTCCGGGTCGACGAGCCAGTCCTGCAGATAGGTGACCCGTACGTGCCGCAGCGCGCCGAGCCTGCCTTCCGCGACGAGCCGGCGGGCGTACGCGAGGGCCGGCACCCGCCGGTAGTTGAAGCCGACCATGGCGACCTGGCCACGGGCGGCCGCGGCCTCGGCGGCGGCGACCATGGCCTCCGCCTCGGCCACGGAGTTGGCGAGCGGCTTCTCGCACAGGACGTGCTTGCCCGCCTCCAGGGCGGCGACGGCGATCTCCGCATGGCTGTCGCCCGGGGTGCAGACGTCCACGAGTTGGACGTCGTCACGGGCGACGAGGGCGCGCCAGTCGGTCTCGGCGGCGGCCCAGCCGTGCTTGGCCGCCGCCGCGCGCACCGCGCCCCGGTCACGGCCGGCGACGGCGGCGAGGACGGGCCGCAGCGGCAGGTCGAAGACGCGCCCGGCGGTGCGCCACCCCTGGGAGTGGGCGGCGCCCATGAACGCGTACCCGACCATGCCGATGCCGAGTGTCGGCGGCGTGGCCTCGCCGGACTCGCTGTCCCTCTGTTCCATACGGATTCCTCCTCGTCGGTTGCGCGGTGGGGGCGGCCGGAGGCCGGTCAGCTGAAGCCGGTGGGCAGGTACTCGTCGACGTTCTCCTTGGTCACGACGGCCGAGTAGAGGGTGAGCGAGGCCGGGATCTCCTGCTCGGACATGCCGCTGACGCCCTTCTTCTGGCCGAGGGCCCGGGCCAGGTCGATGGCGGACGCGGCCATGGTCGGCGGGTAGAGGACGGTGGCCTTGAGCACGCCGTCGTCGGCCTTGATGGCGTCCATCGCGGACTTCGCGCCGGCGCCGCCGACCATCAGGAAGTCCTTGCGGCCGGCCTGCGCGATGGCCCGCAGCGCGCCGACGCCCTGGTCGTCGTCGTGGTTCCAGAGCGCGTCGAACTTAGACTGCGCCTGCAGGAGTTGGGCCATCTTGGCCTGACCCGACTCGACCGTGAAGTCGGCCGCCTGGCGGGCCACCTTGCGGATGTTGGGGTAGTTCTTGAGGGCGTCGTCGAAGCCCTGGGAGCGCTGCTTGGTCAGCTCCAGGCTGTCCAGGCCCGCGAGTTCGATCACGGTGGCGTACGGCTTGTCCTTGAGCTGCTCGCCGATGTAGCGGCCGGCGTTGAGCCCCATGCCGTAGTTGTCGCCGCCGATCCAGCAGCGGTAGGCCTGCGGGGAGGCGAAGATCCGGTCCAGGTTGACGACCGGGATGCCGGCCTTCATGGCCTGGAGGCCGACCTGCGTGAGCGCCTTGCCGTCGGCGGGCAGGATGACCAGGACGTCGACCTTCTTGTTGATGAGGGTCTGGATCTGGCCGATCTGGACGGCGGTGTCGTTGGAGCCCTCGGTGATCTCCAGGGTGACGTCGGAGTACTTCTTCGCCCGCTCCTTGGCGTTCTGGTTGATGGCGTTGAGCCAGCCGTGGTCGGCCTGGGGGCCGGCGAAGCCGATGGTGACGGGCGTGCCGGGCTTGTCGTCGGCGGCGGGGGCGTTGCTCGCCGCCGGGGCCTGGTTCTTGGGCTCGTTGCTGGTGCAGGCGGTGAGGAGGGCTCCGGCGGAGACGGCCGCGGTGCCGAACAGCAGTCCTCTACGGCTGGTTTCTGGCATGGCGATGGATCCCTTCGGGGTGAGGGGGCATTGCGGGGGATGGGGATCGGGGTGAGGGTCAGCTCTCGCCGTGGCGGGCGGTGCGGTGCTGGACCAGGACGGCGGCGACGATGATCGCGCCCTTGGCGATCTGCTGGACGTCGCTCTGCAGGTTGTTGAGCGCGAAGATGTTGGTGATCGTGGTGAAGACGAGGACACCGAGGACGGAGCCGACGATGGTGCCCCGGCCGCCGCTGAGGAGCGTGCCGCCGATGATCGCGGCGGCGATGGCGTCGAGTTCGTACAGGTTGCCGTTGGTGTTCTGACCGGATCCGGACAGGATGATCAGGAGGAAGGCCGCGATGCCGCAGCACAGGCCCGACAGCAGGTAGAGGTAGAGGCGCTGACGGCGTACGTCGATGCCGGCCAGGCGGGCGGCTTCCGCGTTGCCGCCGACGGCGACCGTGCGGCGGCCGAAGGTGGTCCGGTTGAGGATCAGCCAGCCGAGGACGGTGACGGCGGCGAAGACGAGAACGAGCGGCGGGATGCCCAGGAGGTAGGCGTCGGGGACGCCGAGGTCGAGGACGGAGTCGACGGTGACGATCTGCGTCCGGCCGTCGGTGATCTGCAGGGCGAGGCCGCGGGCCGAGGCGAGCATGGCGAGGGTCGCGATGAAGGGGACCATCCCGCCGTACGCGACGAGCAGCCCGTTCACCAGTCCGCAGCCCACGCCGACGACGACGGCGGTGAAGAGGATGCCGGCGAATCCGTACTCCTGTGTCGCGAGCGTCGTCGCCCAGACGGAGGCGAGGGCGACGATCGCGCCGACGGAGAGGTCGATGCCGCCGCTGGTGATGACGAAGGTCATGCCGACGGTGACGACACCGATCACGGAGGCCTGGGTGAGGACGAGTTGGAGGTTGGAGACGGCGAGGAACTCGTCGGGGCGGGTGAGGCCGCCGACCGCGATCAGGACGGCGAGCACGCCCAGCAGGGACAGGTTGCGCACGTCGGCTCTCAGGCCGAGGGGGCGCCGGCTGCCGCCGTCCCGCGCGGTCGCCTCGGTGTTCTTGGCCGTCGACAGCGTCATGCGTGCGGGCTCCCTTCCATCACGAGGTCGAGTACGCGGTGTTCGTCGAGGTCGCGGGCGGGTGCCGTGTGGACGACACGGCCTTCCCGGAGCACCAGGACGCGGTCGGCCAGGCCCAGGACCTCGGGCACTTCGCTCGACACGAGGAGGACGGCGAGGCCGTCGTCGGCGAGGCGGCGGATGACGGCGTACAGCTCGGCACGGGCGCCGACGTCGACGCCGCGGGTCGGCTCGTCCAGGAGCAGGACGCGGCAGCCGCGCAGCAGCCAGCGGGCGAGGACGGCCTTCTGCTGGTTGCCGCCGGACAGGGTACGGATCGGGGCGTCGGGGTTGTCGGGCCGCAGCGACAGCTCCCGGGTGGCGGTCCGGGCGGCTTCGCGTTCGCCGTTACGGTCGATCCAGCCGGCGCGCGCGAAGCGGGAGAGCGTGGAGACGGAGACGTTACGGGTGACGGACTCCAGCATCAGCAGGCCCTGGGCCTTGCGTTCCTCGGGGGCGAGACCGAGCCCGGCGCGGACGGCGGCGCGGACGCTGCCGGGGCGCAGGGGGCGGCCGTCGACGACGACGCGTCCGGCGGTGGCCTTCCGGGCGCCGTAGATCGTCTCCAGGATCTCGGAGCGGCCCGAGCCGACGAGCCCGGCGAGGCCGACGATCTCCCCGGACCGCAGGTCGAGGTCGACCGGCGCGAACTCCCCTTCTCTGGCGAGACCTTGGACCTGGAGCAGGGGTGCGGTGGCCGCGGCGGCCGCGGCCGGCGGTTCGGTCGGCCGGGGCGGGAAGACGTACTCGACGTTCCGGCCGGTCATCAGGGCAACGATGTCACGGGTCGGCGTCGAGGCGGCGGGCAGACCGCCGGCGACGGCGCGGCCGTCCTTGAGGACGGTGACCCGGTCGCCGATCCGCCGGATCTCCTCCAGGCGGTGGGAGATGTAGACGACGGCGACTCCGTCGGCGGTGAGGTCGGCGACGATACGGAAGAGGTTGTCGACCTCGTCCGGATCGAGGGCGGCGGACGGCTCGTCCATGACGATGAGCCGGACGTCGTGGGAGAGGGCGCGGGCCATCGACACGATCTGCTGCTGGGCGGCGGAGAGTTCCCCGACGCGGCGGGCCGGGTCGATCTCGGGGTGCCCGAGCCGCTTGAGGAGGGCGGCCGTGGACGCGCGGGCGGCGCGGGCGCGGACGACGAAGCCGGCGGTGGTGGGTTCGTGGCCGAGGTGGACGTTCTCGGCGACGGAGAGCCCTTCGACGAGGTCGAGCTCCTGGTAGATGGTGGCGATGCCGAGGCGCATGGCGGCGATCGGGGAGCGGAGCTGGACGGGTTCGCCGCGCCAGGTGATCCGGCCGCCGTCGGGTTGGTGGGCGCCGGCGAGGACCTTGATGAGGGTGGACTTCCCGGCACCGTTCTGGCCGAGGAGGCAGTGGACCTCGCCGGGTGCGACTTCGAGGTCCACGCCGTCGAGGGCGCGGACGCCGGGGAAGGACTTGGTGATTTCGGACATGGTGAGTAGGGGTGGTGGCTCTTGAGGCATGGGTGAGGTCCCCTCGGCGGTTGCGGGTGTGCGCCTGAGCGGGTGCTGACTTAGGTGGTACGGGCGGGTGCGGGCCGGTGGGTGGTTGTGCCCACCCGTTCCGCCCCAGCGGAACGCATGCCCACAACCGGGCTCTACGCCGGGGAGAAGAGGTGGTCGCTGATGAGGCGGGCCGCGCCGATGACGCCGGCTGTCTGGCCCAACTCGCCGAGCACGATGGGGAGGTTGCCGGTGGCCAGCGGGAGGGACTGGCGGTAGACCTGGGTGCGGACACTGGCGAGGAGGTTGTGACCGAGGCCGGTGACTCCGCCGCCGATCACCACCAGACCGGGATTGAAGAAGCTGACGAGTCCGGCGATGACCTGCCCGACCCGGTTGCCGCCCTCACGGATGAGGGCGAGCGCGGTGGCGTCCCCGGCGGCGGCCGCCGCGGCGACGTCGACCGCCGTGAGCCGGCCGGCCGCCGCGAGGCGTCCGGCGAGCTCCTCCGACCGGCCCGCGCGCGCCGCGTCCTCGGCGTCGCGGGCCAGGGCGGCACCGCTGAAGTGGGCTTCCAGGCAGCCCTTGTTGCCGCACGCGCAGGAACGGCCGTCCGGTTCCACCTGGATGTGCCCGATGTCGCCGGCGCTGCCCGTCGTACCGCGGTAGACGTCCCCGCCCACGACGATGCCGCAGCCGATGCCCGTACCGATCTTGACGCAGAGGAAGTCGCCGACCGAGCGGGCGACGCCCGCGTGCTGCTCCCCCATGGCCATCAGGTTCACGTCGTTGTCGACCATGACCGGGCAGCCGAGTTCCTGGCTGAGCGCCTCCCGTACGGGGAAGCCGTCCCAGCCGGGCATGATCGGCGGCGCGACGGGGATGCCCTCGGGGAAGCGGACCGGACCGGGGACGCCGACGCCCGCGCCGTCGAAGCCTTCGGCGAGACCGGAGGCCCGGAGTTTGGCCGCCATGGTGAGGGCCTGCTCGAAGACGGCGACGGGGCCCTCACGGACGTCCATGGGGTGGTTGAGATGCCCGAGCACCTCCAACTCGGCGTTGGTGACGGCCACGTCGACGGACGTGGCGCCGATGTCGACGCCGAGGAAGCGGAGTTCGGGCGCGAGCCGGATGTTGTGCGAACGGCGGCCGCCGCGCGAGGCGGCGAGGCCGTCCGCGACGACGAGGCCGGTGTCGAGGAGCCGGTCGACCTCGACGGCGAGCCGCGAGCGGGACAGGTCGACCTGATCGCCGAGCTGCGCACGGGAGTTGGGGCCTCCGTCACGCAGCAGGCGCAGCAGTCGCGCCTGGTGCGCGTTGGCGGGTCGTGCCGTCATACGCCTCACGCGCCCCTCCCCTAGCGAGTCGGCGAAGCCCTTCGGTCGGATCTCCGCCGGGCTTTCGAGCGGGAACGTAGCAGTGGTGTCCGGAGGTGGGAAGAAGTCGCGCAGCAATCCGTGCAGACTTTTTCCTGATTGAGGACAAAGCCGGGTCGGGGGAAGGTCGGCTCAGCGCACCTCGACCAGGCGGGCGGAGACGACGACGTTGCCGTCGTACCCCCGCTGCCGGGAGAAGCCCCCGCCACAGGTGATGACGCGCAGCTCGGGGTACGGGGAGGCCCGGTAGATCCGCTCGGCGGGGAAGCCCTCCTTGGGGACGACCTCGATGCCGTACACGGCGAAGACGGCGGTCCTGCCGTCCTTGCGGGCGATCTCGACGCGGTGGCCCTTGGCCAGCGCCCCGAGGTCGTAGAAGACGGCCCGGCCGTCCGGGGTGTCGACATGGCCGACGACGACCGCCGTGCCCTTCTCCCCCGGCGTGACGGCGCCGGTGAACCAGCCGGCGAGGTTCGTGTCGTACGGGGGCGGGGTGTCGATCCAGCCCTCGGCGTCGAGGCCCACGGCCGTGACGGGCGCGTCGATCCGGACGGCGGGGACGCGGATCCGGGCCGGGCGGGAGGCGGGCAGCGGATCGCGGACGTTCACGGGGGCGCCGGCGGCGGCGTGGTCCGGGGCCGCGGCGGCGAGCGGCTGAGGGGGCCCTCCGGCCGGCCACTGCTCCGTACCGCCCCGGACGAGATGGACGCCGAAGAGCAGGACGACGATGACGACGCCCCACGCGCCGCGCCTGGACGGCCCGTTCGACCCCTGCACGATGTGCGCTCCCGATTCCCGATTCCCGCTGTTCGCGATGACGCTCCTCCGCCCCGGACCTCGTCACCCCAGGGCGGAGGAGCCGTTTCAGGCGCGGTCGTCGGCGCGGCGGCGGCGCAGCAGCAGGACGCCGCCCGCGCCGAGCGCGCCCGCGATCAGCGCGGTGCCCGTGACGACCTCGGTGGCGCCCATGGCGTCGGCCCCGCCGCCGAAGCCGGCCCTGACGCCTTTGTGCGCGCCGGTGTCCGTGTCGGGGGTGGTGTGACCGCCCGCGATGGTGAGCGTCGCGGTGCCCTTCTCGCCCTTGCACTCGAAGGTCACCTGGTACTCCGCGCCGGCCTTGGCGTCGGCGTCGACCTTCGCGGTGCCCGCGCGGCCCTCCTTGAGGGTGACGGAGTCGAAGACTCCGGAGGTGACGGTCACCGAGGGGGCCTCGCAGCCGTCGGACTTCAGCGTGACCGTGCCGCCGGGGGCGACCGTCTCGGGCGACACGGAGAAGCCGAAGGACGTGATGTTGCGACCGGTACCGTCGCCGGCGCCCTCGCCGATGCCCGTACCCTCGCCCCACAGATCGTCGTCGCCCGCCGCGGCCGCGGGTGCGGCCAGGCAGAGGGCGGCGGTGGCGAGCAGGGCGGTGGCGGCACCACGTATCGCGCGTCGCATGGCGGTCGGTCCTCCCGGTCACGCGAGGGCGGCCTGATGTCCCTCGACCCGTCCGAAGCTAAGGCGGGCCCGGGGGCCTCGCCACCGGACTCCGCCGGACGGGTCAACCGCGCGAACACCAGACCCACAGGCTGTACGGGCCTTGAGCCGGCACCGGCCCCGTGCGTTGTGGGGCGGCGTCAGCCCTGGCTGTGTTCGCGGTACGTCGCTCGCGTGTGTTCCGTGTGGGCTCGCATCACCGTCGTCGCGCGGGACTCGTCGCGGGCCTCGATCGCGGCGATCAGCTGGCGGTGTTCCCTCCAGGACTGTTCGCCGCGCTGCCGGGCGACCGGCGTGTAGTACCAGCGGACGCGGCGGTCGACCTGCCCCGCCAGCTCGGACAGTACGACGTTTCCGGCCAGCTCCATGACCTTGGCGTGGAAGGCCGCGTTCGTCGCCACGGCCAGGTCGACGTCGTCGTCCGCCACGGCCTGCTCGCCCCGCGCGCAGAGTTCCTCGAGCGCGGCGATCCCGGCCGAGCCGGAGTTCGCGGCGGCGAGCCGGGCGGCCTCGGCCTCCAGGAGCGTACGGACGGAGAGCAGTTGGTCGGCCTCTTCGTCGGTCGGGTCGTGGACGAACGCCCCCTGTGCCGGCCGCAGATCGACCCAGCCCTCGGTGTTCAGCCGCTGGAGCGCCTCGCGCACCGGCTGCCGGGAGACACCGAGGTGGCCGGCGAGTTCGCTCTCGACCAGATGCTGACCGGGCCGCAGGGCCCGGGTCGTGATCAGCTCCAGCAGCGCTTCGTAGACCCGGTCGCGCAGCGGCCCCGGCCGCTCCAGCCGGGGCACGGCCCCCTGCGGCAGTCCTGCGGACAACATCGCGGCCCCCTCGTACGCCGTAGGCGATCAACCCGAATTGGCTATCGTCTACAGTCTACCGACGCACAAGTCCAGGCATGCGGCCCTTCGCGATCTCGGCCGAAACAACCCCCTGCGGGCCGAGCGGGGTTACGGAACCCGGACGACCTGCCCCGCGTACGAGAGGTTGCCGCCGAAGCCGAAGAGCAGCGTCGGCGCCCCGGACGGGAGCTCCCCGCGCTCGACCAGCTTGGCGAGGGCGAGCGGGATCGAGGCGGCCGAGGTGTTGCCGGACTCGACGACATCCCGGGCCACGACCGCGTTGACCGCGCCGATCTTCGCGGCGAGCGGCTCGATGATCCGCAGGTTGGCCTGGTGCAGGACCACTCCGGCCAGGTCCTCCGGGGTGTAGCCCGAGCGCTCGCACACCTGGCGGGCCAGGGCGGGCAGCTGCTGGGTGGCCCAGCGGTAGACGGACTGGCCCTCCTGCGCGAAGCGCGGCGGGGTGCCCTCGATCCGGACGGCGTGGCCCATCTCCGGGACGGAGCCCCAGAGCACCGGGCCGATGCCCGGATCGGCCCCGTCCTCCACCGCCTCGACGACCGCCGCGCCCGCGCCGTCGCCGACGAGGACGCAGGTGGTGCGGTCGGTCCAGTCGGTGACCTCGGTCATCTTGTCCGCGCCGATGACCAGGGCGCGGCGGGCGGCGCCCGCCCGGATCGCGTGGTCGGCTGTGGCGAGCGCGTGCGTGAATCCCGCGCAGACCACGTTGAGGTCCATGGTGGCGGGCGAGGCCATACCGAGCCGTGCGGCGACGCGGGCCGCCGTGTTGGGCGAGCGGTCGATCGCCGTCGAGGTCGCGACGAGGACCAGGTCGATGTCGGTCGCGGCGAGGCCGGCGGTGGCGAGCGCCTTGCCTGCGGCGTGCGCGGCGAGTTCGTCGACCGGCTCGTCGGGGCCGGCCATGTGGCGCGTCCTGATGCCGACCCGGCTGCTGATCCACTCGTCGCTGGTGTCGACGAGCGCGGCCAGATCTTCGTTGGTGAGCACCTTGGCGGGCTGGTAGTGCCCGAGCGCGGCGATACGAGTGCCCGTCATGCTCGGGACCCCCTTGGGTTCAGGTGGAAGCAGGACCTCCCATCCTGACCAGCGACTGATCGGTAACCAGGCACGTAAACCACCAAGATTCGCCCGTAGGTGTTGGGAGACCGTGACAACAGACGTTCCGCGCCCCTTGTCGACCCCTCCTCCATACTGTAGACAATATTTCGTCGACACTTACTGACTCACCCACGAAGACACACGAAGACACACCTCCCCTCCCGGTTCCCGCGAACGGTTCCCTCGACCGAACGGAGATCCGCACGTGAAGGTCGCAGTCCTCGGCGCCGGAGCGATCGGCGCCTACGTCGGAGCCGCGCTCGACCGCGCCGGCGCCGATGTCCATCTCATCGCCCGTGGACCGCATCTCGCGGCCATGCGGCAGCACGGTGTACGGGTCGAGAGCCCGCGCGGCGATTTCACCGCCCGCGTGCACGCCACCGACGACCCGGCCGAGATCGGCCCGGTCGACTACGTCTTCCTCGGCCTCAAGGCCAACGCGTACGCGGCGTGCGGGCCGCTCGTCGCGCCGCTCCTGCACGACACCACGGCGGTCGTCGCCGCCCAGAACGGCATCCCCTGGTGGTACTTCCACCGGCACGGCGGCCCGCACGACGGCCATCGCGTCGAGAGCGTCGACCCCGGCGGCGCGGTCTCGGCCGTGCTCGCCCCCGAGCGGGCCATCGGCTGCGTCGTCTACGCGGCGACCGAGCTGAGCGGCCCCGGCGTCGTCCGCCACCTGGAAGGAACCCGGTTCTCCATCGGCGAGCCCGACCGCTCCGCCTCCAAGCGCTGCGAGATGTTCGCGGAGGCGATGCGCGCCGGGGGCCTGAAGTGCCCGGTCGAGGCGGAGTTGCGCCACGACATCTGGATCAAGCTGCTCGGCAACATCTCCTTCAACCCCATCAGCGCGCTCGCCCGGGCGACGATGCGCCAGATGTGCCGGCACGGCGGTACGCGGCAGGTGATCGAGCAGATGATGCACGAGACCCTGGCCGTCGCCGCGGCCCTCGGCTGCCGCCCCGACATCTCCGTCGAGCGCCGCCTCGCCGGCGCGGAACGGGTCGGCGACCACCGCACCTCCACCCTCCAGGACCTGGAGCGGGGCAAGCCCCTGGAGCTGGACGTGCTGCTCGCGGCCGTCGTGGAGCTCGCCGACGTCACCGACGTACCCGTACCGACGCTCCGTACCGTCCACGCCCTGTCGGACCTGCTCGCGAACCAGTCCATCCAGCCCGGGAGCCCGGCATGAAGAACCGGAACCGCGAACCGAAGATGTACACCCGGCTCACCCACCCGCTCGTACGGGACGAGAAGGGCGGGCCGCTGCGGACGGCGAGCTGGGACGAGGCGCTGGACCGGGCGGCGGCCGGATTCCGGGCGGCCCAGGGCGCGTTCGGGATGTTCTCCTGCGCCCGCGCCACCAACGAGATGAACTACGTGGCGCAGAAGTTCGCGCGGGTGGTGATGGGCACCAACGACGTCGACTCCTGCAACCGGACCTGTCACGCGCCGAGCGTCGCCGGTCTGTCGGCGGTGTTCGGATCGGGCGGCGGCACGTCCTCGTACGAGGAGATCGAGCACACCGACGTGATCGTGATGTGGGGCTCCAACGCCCGCTTCGCGCACCCGATCTTCTTCCAGCACGTACTGAAGGGGATACGGAACGGGGCGCGGATGTACGCGGTCGATCCGCGCCGCACCTCGACCGCCGAGTGGGCGGAGAGCTGGCTCGGCCTGGACGTCGGCACCGACATCCCGCTGGCGCACGCGATCGGCCGCGAGATCATCCACGAGGGCCTGTACAACCGGGCGTTCGTGGAGCGGGCGACCAGCGGCTTCGAGGAGTACCGGGAGCTGGTCGAGCCGTGGACGCTGACGGCCGCCTCGAAGGTGACGGGTGTACCGGCCGCCGCCATACGGGAGTTGGCGCACGCGTTCGCCCGCGCCGAGCGGGCGCAGCTGTGCTGGACGCTCGGCATCACCGAGCACCACAACGGCACCGACAACGTCCGCGCGCTGATCAACCTGGCGCTCCTGACCGGGCATGTGGGGCGGTACGGCTCCGGTGTGCAGCCGCTGCGCGGGCAGAACAACGTGCAGGGCGGCGGGGACATGGGCGCCATCCCGAACCGGCTGCCCGGCTTCCAGGACATCCTGGACTCGGGTGTACGGGCGAAGTTCGAGTCGTTCTGGGGCACTTCGATCCAGCCGCGCTACGGGCGGACGCTCACGGAGATGTTCGAGGCGATGGAGAGCGGCGAGCTGCGGGCGGTGTACTGCGTCGGCGAGAACCCGGCGCAGTCGGAGGCGGACAGCGGGCAGGCGATGGAGCGGCTCGCGAAGCTGGACTGTCTGGTGGTGCAGGACATCTTCCTGACGAAGACCGCCGAGTTCGCGGACGTGGTGCTGCCCGCGACGGCGGCCTGGTGCGAGACGGACGGCACGACGACCAACAGCGAGCGGCGGGTTCAGCGGGTACGGAAGGCGCTGCGTCCGCCGGGCGAGGCCCGCGAGGACATCGACATCATCTGCGACCTGGCGCGGCGGCTCGGCCACGAGGAGTGGGCGTACCCGGACGCGGAGTCGGTCTGGAACGAGCTGCGGGCGCTGTCCCCGGACCACTGGGGCATGACGTACGACCGGCTTGAGCAGCACCAGGGCATCCAGTGGCCCTGCCCGGACCTGGAGCGGCTCGAACCGTCCTTCCTGCACGGCCGGTTGTGGGAGGCGGATCCCGAACAGCGGGGCAGGCTCGCCCCGTTCGGGATCGTGCTGCACGATCCGCCGGTCGATCTGACCGACGAGCGGTATCCGATCCGGCTGACGACCGGGCGGCGGCTCGACTCGTACAACACCGGGGTGCAGAGCGGGAGTTTCGCCTCTCCCCTGCGGCGCGGGGAGTACGTGGAGCTCTGCCCGGAGGACGCGGAGCGGTACGGGGTCGCGGTGGGCCAGGAGGTCCGGGTGGCCTCACGGCGGGGGTCGGTGGTGGCGCCGGTGTGGGTCGATCCCGCGCTGCGGCCGGGGCTCGCGTTCATGACGATGCACTTTCCGGACGAGGTCGACACCAACCAGCTGACGATCGAGGCGAACTGTCCGATCGCGGGCACGGCGGAGTTCAAGGCGTCGGCGATACGGATCGAGAAGCTGGCGGACGAGAGGGTGGACGTCTGATGGATCTGCGCTTCGGGGACGGCAAGCCGTCGGACGAGGAGCGGGAGGCGGTCGACGCGGTCCTCGGCCCGCCGGATTCGGCGTGGGACGGCGCGGACGACCGTTCGGCGGCGGATCTGCGGTGGGCCCGGGGCGGGCGGGAGGCCCGGGAGCGCCGGGACCTGCTGCTGCCGGGGCTGCACGCGCTCAACGACCGGGTGGGCTGGATCAGCGAGGGCGGCCTGGCCTACCTGTGCCGGCGTCTCACGGTGCCGCCGGCGGAGGCGTACGGGGTGGCCACGTTCTACTCGATGTTCGCGGTGCGGCCGCGTCCGGCGCAGGTCCTGCACGTCTGTACGGACCTGGTGTGCGCGGCGCGCGGCTCGACGCGGCTGACGGAGGGCCTGGTTGTCGATGGGGTCGCGTTCAGCCCGAGCCCCTGCCTGGGGCTGTGCGAGCGGGCGCCGGCGGCGTTGCTGGTACGGGCGGGGGTGGACGCGGACGCCACGGCTCCGGTCGCGTCCGGTGACCGTCCGGCCCTGGGGCCCGGGGCCTCGCTGCTCGGCGCGCTGAGCGGGCAGGAGCCGACGGCCGCGCCCACCTTGAACCCCGTCGCCCCGGGAGGCACGGCCCGGGGCGACGGGCCGCGCACGCGGCTGGCCCGGGTGGTCGCGCCCGCGACGGTCGACGCGCTTGCGGGGGCCACCGTCAGTCCCGAGGCCGTCCCGCCTGAGGCGAACGCCGCCATGGCCGTGCCGCAACACGCTGCGCGACCGGTGCGGGCCGGTGGTCGGGTTGTGCCCACCCTCCCCCAGACTCCGTCCGGGGGGACCCCCACCGCCCTGCGGGACGATTGCCCACAACGCCTACTGGCGCGAGTCGGGGTCGTCGATCCCTCCAGCGTCGACGACTACCGGGCCCATGGCGGTTACGCCGCCCTCCGCCGAGCATTCGCGCTCGGGCCCGCCGGGGTCATTCGGGAGGTCACCGACTCCGGGCTCGTCGGGCGGGGTGGGGCCGCGTTCCCGACCGGGCGGAAGTGGCAGGCGACCGCCGCCCAGGCCGACGGCCCGCACTACGTCGTGTGCAACGCCGACGAGTCGGAGCCGGGGACCTTCAAGGACCGGGTCGTCATGGAGGGGGACCCGTACGCGCTCGTGGAGGCGATGACCGTCGCCGGGTTCGCCGTCGGCGCCCACCACGGCTACCTCTACATCCGGGGCGAGTACCCCCGGGCGTACGAGCGACTCGACCACGCCATCGGCGAGGCCCGTGCCCGTGGGCTGCTCGGCGACGACATCCTCGGCAGCGGTTTCGCCTTCGACATCGAGATCCGGCGCGGGGCCGGCGCGTACATCTGCGGCGAGGAGACCGCCCTCTTCAACTCCATCGAGGGCTACCGGGGCGAGCCCCGCTCCAAGCCGCCGTTCCCCGTGGAGAAGGGCCTCTTCGGGAAGCCCACCGCCGCCAACAACGTCGAGACGCTCGTCAACGTCCTGCCGATCCTCACCCTCGGCGCCGAGGCCTTCCGCGCCGCCGAGACCAAGCTGTTCTGCGTGTCCGGGAACGTCGACCGGCCAGGCGTGTACGAACTCCCCTTCGGCGCCACCCTCGGTGAGCTCCTCGACCTCGCCGGGAAGCCCGACACCCTGCGCGCGGTCCTCCTCGGCGGCGCGGCGGGCGGCTTCGTCCGCCCCGACGAGCTGGACATCCCGCTCACCTTCGAGGGCACCCGCGCCGCAGGGACCACGCTCGGCTCGGGGGTCGTCCTTGTCCTCGACGAGTCCGTGGACCTGCCGCGGATCCTGCTCCGTATCGCCGAGTTCTTCCGCGACGAGTCCTGCGGCCAGTGCGTGCCCTGCCGGGTCGGCACGGTCCGACAGGAGGAGGCGCTGCACCGCATCAAGGACCGTACGGGGGACGCGGCCGCCGCCGACATCGCCCTGCTGCGCGAGGTCGGGCAGGCCCTGCGCGACGCCTCGATCTGCGGTCTCGGCCAGACCGCGTGGAACGCCGTCGAATCCGCCATCGACCGTCTGGGGGTCTACCGGTGACCACGATTCCGCTCGCCCCGCCCCGCCGCCTCCTCGAGTTCACGCTCGACGGCGCGCCCGTCCGCGTCCCGGAGGGCGCCACGATCCTGGACGCCTGCCGCGCGGCCGGTACGGACGTGCCGACGCTCTGCCACGGCGACACGCTCACCCCGAAGAACGCCTGCCGGCTGTGCGTGGTCGAGGTCGAGGGGGCCAGGACCCTCGCCCCGGCCTGCTCGCGCCGCGCCGAGCCCGGCATGGTCGTCCGTACCGACACCGAACGCACCCGGCACAGCCGCAAGGTCGTCCTGGAGCTGCTCGCCTCCTCCGTGGACCTCTCCACCACCCCCGGCGCCGCCGAGTGGCTCAAGGAGTACGGGGCCGAGCCGGATCGGTTCGGCCCGGACGCGCGCCGACTGGGCGAGGAGCCGCGGATCGACAACGACCTCTACGTCCGCGAGTACGACAAGTGCGTCCTCTGCTACAAATGCGTCGACGCCTGCGGCGACCAGTGGCAGAACTCCTTCGCGATCTCCGTGACCGGCCGTGGCTTCGACGCCCGGATCGCCGTGGAGCACGACGGGCCGCTCACCGAGTCGGCGTGCGTGTACTGCGGCAACTGCGTCGAGGTCTGTCCGACGGGCGCGCTGAGCTTCAAGCGGGAGTTCGACATGCGCGCGGACGGCAGCTGGGACGAGGCGGCGCAGACGGAGACGACGACGGTCTGCGCGTACTGCGGGGTGGGCTGCAACCTCACCCTGCATGTCCAGGACAACGAGATCGTCAAGGTCACCTCGCCGCACGACAACCCGGTGACCCATGGCAACCTCTGTATCAAGGGCCGTTTCGGCTTCCAGCACGTACAGAATCGGGTGTAACCACATGGGACGGGTCACCGAGCGACGGCGCGTCATCCGGATCCGGGGCGAGGCCGTCAACGAACGCCCGGACACCCTGGTGGCCGAGGAGCCGCTGGAGATCCGGCTGAACGGCCGGCCGCTCGCGATCACGATGCGTACGCCCGGCGACGACTTCGCGCTCGCGGCCGGGTTCCTGGTCAGCGAGGGCGTGCTCGGCGCGGCCTCGGACGTGCGGAACATCGTGTACTGCGCGGGCGCCAAGGACGACGGTACGAACACGTACAACGTGGTGGACGTCCAGCTCGCTCCCGGGGTGCCGGTCCCGGACATCACCCTGGAGCGGAACGTGTACACGACGTCGTCGTGCGGGCTGTGCGGCAAGGCCAGCCTGGACGCCGTGCGCACCACGGCCCGTTTCCCGATCGCCGACGCTCCCCCGGTCCGGCTGACGCCCGAGCTCCTGTCCCGCCTCCCCGACCGGCTGCGGGCGGCGCAGCGGGTCTTCGACCGGACCGGGGGGCTCCACGCGGCGGCGCTGTTCTCGGAGGACGGCGAGCTGCTGGACGTACGGGAGGACGTCGGCCGGCACAACGCGGTGGACAAGCTGGTGGGCCGGGCGCTGAGCGACGGGCGGCTGCCGCTGTCCCGGGCGGTGCTGCTGGTCTCCGGCCGGGCGTCGTTCGAGCTGGCGCAGAAGGCGGTGATGGCGGGCATTCCGGTGCTCGCGGCGGTCTCCGCGCCGTCCTCGCTGGCGGTGGACCTGGCCGCGGAGACGGGGCTCACGCTGGTCGGCTTCCTGCGCGGGCCGGACATGAACGTGTACGCGGGCGAGCACCGGATCGCCCTCGGGGCCGCGGCCTCGCACGGCTGACCGGGTTCTCGCCGCCCGCCGCACGGGTCGGGCCGCCGGCCGGCGGGGAGCGCCCCCTGCGCCGGCCGGCCCCGCGCCCCGAAACCGTGTCCTCAATCGCCGGACGGGCTGAATTCAGCCCCGCCGGCGTTTGAGGCGCGGGGTCTGGGGCGGAGCCCCCGTTCGGGATGGGGGTCCCCCCGGACGGAGTCTGGGGGAGGGCGGGGTGGGGAATTCAGTGGCCGGACGTCAGCTCGCCGGAGAGGCGGTCGTGCAGCGCCGCGCTGCCGTGGTTGAGGCCGGTGATCTCGACGGTCTTGCCGCGCTGGGCGTACCGCGTCTCGATCGCGTCGAGGGCCGCGACCGACGACGCGTCCCAGATGTGCGCGGCGGACAGGTCGATGACGACCTTCTTCGGGTCCCCCACGTAGTCGAAGCGGCCGACGATGTCGTTGGAGGAGGCGAAGAAGAGCTCCCCGGTGACCCGGTAGACGGCGGTCGTGCCGTCCGGGTCGACGACCGAGGTGACCTCCGCGAGGTGCGCGACGCGCTTGGCGAAGATCACCATGGCCGTGATCGAGCCGACAACGACCCCGACCGCGAGATTGTGCGTGGCCACCACGGCCACCACGGTGATCACCATGACCGCGATCTCCCCCGCGGGCATCCGCCTGAGGGTCTTCGGAGCGATGGAGTGCCAGTCGAAGGTCGCGAAGCACACCATGATCATGACGGCGACGAGGGCGGCCATCGGGATGTCGGAGACGACCGGTCCGAAGGCGATGCACAGCACCATCAGGAACACGCCCGCCAGGAACGTCGAAAGGCGGGTACGCGCTCCGGACACCTTCACGTTGATCATCGTCTGGCCGATCATCGCGCAGCCGCCCATGCCGCCGAAGAAGCCGGTGACGATGTTGGCGATGCCCTGCCCGACGGACTCACGGGTCTTGTTGGAGTGCGTGTCGGTGATCTCGTCCACCAGCTTCGCCGTCATCAGCGACTCCATCAGCCCGACCAGCGCCATCGCGAACGCGTACGGCGCGATCGTCGTCAGCGTGTCGAGCGTGAACGGCACGTCGGGCAGGCCCGGCACCGGCAGCGAGGACGGCAGGGCGCCCTTGTCGCCGACGGTCGGCACCGCGATCCCGGCCGCGACCGTGATCACCGTCAGGATGCCGATGGAGACCAGGGGCGCGGGGACCACCGTGGTGATCTTCGGGAAGAGCACCATCAGGACCAGGCCGGCGACGATCAACGGGTAGACGGCCCAGGGGACGTCGCTCATCTCGGGGATCTGGGCCATGAAGACCAGGATCGCGAGGGAGTTGACGAACCCGACCATCACCGAGCGCGGGATGAACCGCATCAGCCTCGCCACCCCCAGCGCGCCGAGCGCGATCTGGAAGACACCGGCCAGGATCACGGCGGCGATCAGATATCCGAGGCCGTGCTCGCGGTTGAGGGGGGCGATCACCAGCGCGACCGCGCCGGTCGCCGCGGAGATCATCGCCCGCCGCCCACCGACGATCGAGAGCGTCACGGCCATGGTGAAGGAGGCGAACAGACCGAGCGTGGGATCGACGCCGGCGATGATCGAGAACGAGATCGCCTCGGGGACCAGCGCCAGGGCCACGACGAGGCCGGCCAGGATCTCGGTGCGCCAGACCTTCGGGTCACGCAGCCAGTCGGGCTTCAGGCCTCGCAGGAAGGCGGCCGGGGACGCGGCGGGAGCGGAAGAGGGCAAGGGAACGGGAACCTGTCGTGCTCGGGCGGGCCTGCGGTCAGGCCGGGGGGCGTACGGCGGGCGGGAGGGGGTGGACGTACCGGCGCCCCGCGGGCCGCCCCGGCACGGAAAAGGTGAGGCAGCGATCCGCCGCTCTCACCACCGGCAAGCCTACCGGTCGCGGGTCGCACACATGTCCGTACGTACGGCCCCGCTCAGCCTCAGCGCTTCCGACGAGTGGTACGGGTGGTACCGGTGGTACCGGTGGTACCGGTGGTACCGGTGTTACGGGACGCCTCGGCCGGCGGGTCGATCATCTGGAGCGCGAGGGTGGCCGGGGGTTCGGCGACGCCGGGCCCGCCCGCGGCCGTCCAGGCCAGGATGTCGTCCAGGCAGTCGTCGTCCGTCGTGAACCCGATCCAGGCGGCCCGGCCGCCCCGGCGGCGGCCCTCGGTGGAGGGCTGGACCACGACGATGTTGGCCTGTGCGCAGGGCCCGAGGCAGTCGCTGGTACGGACGGACAGCCGGCCACCCGACTCCGCCGCGGCCCGTCGGAGCCGTGCGAGCTGGCCGGCGTGATCGACGCCCGGGTTCTTGGCGGCGTCGCCGCAGCAGCAGCCGCGGCAGACGACCAGGGAGCAGGGGCGGGCGCCGTACCGTATCGGCACGGGGGTCACTCGGGGCCGTCCAGGGTGATCGCGTCGACGGGCGCGACGGTGCCGAGGCGCGGGAAGTCCAGGGTCACCGAGGCGTGGTGCTCCTCCGCGGTGAGCCCGGTCATGGCGTCCTCGGCGAAGACGGTTTCGTAGCCCAGGTCGCAGGCGGCGCGGGCGGTGGACTCCACGCCGAGGTTGGTCGCGATGCCGCCGAAGACGACCGTGGTGACGTCGTGCGCGGCGAGGAGCTCGTGGAGTCCGGTGTCCTGGAAGCCCCCGATGGTCCGCTTGACGACGACGTGGTCGCCCGGGTGGACGAGCGAGGGGACGAGGTCGCTGCCGGGCGGCTGGGACGCCACGTTCGGCCGCTCGACCCTGATGTGGACGACGGGGGCTCCGGCGGCCCGGAAGGTCGCGGCGAGCCGGGTCGCGGCGGTGACGACGTCGGTTCCGGGGCGGGGGGCGAGGGGCAGCGCGACGATGCGTTCCATCAGGTCGACGAGGACGAGTGCGCTGCGGCCGGGATCGAGTGCGGGCATGGGAGCACGGTAGCGGGCTCGATGATCATCGCGGTGGGGGTGGGGATGTGATCCCGCCAACGGGCGGGGAGGGTCGCGACGCCCTCGGCGGGGCCGACGGGAGGCCGCCCCGGCCCGGGCCTCAGCCCCTTGCCCCGGCGGCTTCCGCCGTCCTCGCGTCGTCCGCCGTCGGATCCGAGCGCGGGGCCACGTCCGGTGCCGCCTCCCGGGCCCGCCGCTTGGCGAGGACGGCGCAGACCATCAGCTGCATCTGGTGGAAGAGCATCAGCGGGAGCACGGCGAGCGACGCCTGCGGCCCGAACAGCACGCTCGCCATCGGGAGCCCCGCTGCCAGGCTTTTCTTCGAGCCCGCGAACTGGATCGCGATCCGGTCCGCCCGGTCGAATCCCAGCCGCTTCGCGCCGTACCAGCTCAGCGTGAGCATCAGCGCGAGCAGGACCGCCTCGACGGCCAGCAGGAGTCCGAGCCGGGCCGGGGTGACCAGGTGCCAGATTCCGGCGACCATGCCGTGGCTGAAGGCCGTGTACACGACGAGCAGGATCGAGCCCCGGTCGACGTACCCGAGCGACTTCTTGTTCCTGGCCAGGAACGGGCCCACCCAGCGGCGCAGCAACTGGCCCGCCACGAACGGCACGAGGAGCTGGAGCACGATCTTCATCAGCGAGTCGGCGGAGAAGCCGACTGCGCCGCCCCCGATCAGCGCCCCGGCGAGCAGCGGGGTCAGCACGATCCCGGCGAGGGAGGAGAAGGAGCCCGCGCAGATCGCGGCGGGCACATTGCCGCGCGCGATCGAGGTGAAGGCGATCGAGGACTGGATGGTGGAGGGCACCAGGCACAGGAAGAGGAGGCCGCTGTAGAGCGGGGGCGTGAGAACGGCCGGTACCAGTCCCTTCGCCGCGAGGCCGAGGACCGGGAAGAGGAGGAAGGTGCAGGCGAGGACGGTGACCTGGAGCCGCCAGTGCTTGATTCCGTCGAGCGCCTCGCGGGTGGAGAGGCGGGCGCCGTAGAGGAAGAACAGCAGGGCTATGGCCGCCGTCGAGGCCCCGTCGGCGACCGTGGCGGCGGCGCCGGAGGCGGGCAGCAGGGCAGCGAGGCCGACCGTTCCGAGCATCGCCAGGATGAACGGGTCGATCGGCAACCAGGACGGGAGGAGGGTCGTGCGGCGGCTCATGCGCTCCACTGCCTTCGGACGGGGTCGTTCCCTCCCCATCCTGCTCGCCCGCGCGGACATCGGGAATCCCGTACAGCGCTCTGACTGCCATCATGGATCGTGATGATCGCGTTACGGTGGACGGGTGTACGACCCCTCACAGCTCCGGACCTTCCTCACGGTCGCGCAGACCCTGAGCTTCACCCAGGCCGCCCGCCGGCTCGGCGTCCGCCAGTCGACCGTCAGCCAGCACGTGCGGCGGCTGGAGGACGCCACCGGGCGGCCGCTGTTCACCCGGGACACCCACAGCGTGGAGCTGACGGAGGACGGCGAGGCGATGCTCGGCTTCGCCCGGACGATCCTCCAGGCCCACGAGCGGGCCGCCGCCTTCTTCACCGGGACCCGGCTGCGCGGGCGGCTGCGCTTCGGCGCCTCGGAGGACTTCGTGGTGACCCGGCTGCCCGAGATCCTGGAGTCGTTCCGGCGCGAGCACCCCGAGGTGGACCTGGAGCTGACGGTCGAGCTGTCGGGGACGCTCAACGCCCGTCTTGAGGCGGGTCGCCTCGATCTGATCCTGGCCAAGCGGCGCGCGGACGAGAGCGGGGGCGAGCTGGTCTGGCAGGACTCGCTGATCTGGATCGGCGCGCCCCGGCTGCGGCTCGACCCGGACCGTCCGGTGCCGCTGATCGTCTTCCCGCCGCCCGGCATCACCCGCACCCGGGCGCTCGAAGCGCTGGAGGCGCACGGGCGGGCGTGGCGGATCGCGTGCACGAGCAGCAGCCTGAGCGCCAACATCGCGGCGGCGCGGGCCGGTCTGGGGGTGATGGCGCACACCCGTGGGCTGGTGCCGCCCGGCCTGACGGAGCTGCCCGCCCGGGCGGGGCTGCCGGACCTGGGCGACGTGGACTTCGTGCTGCGCAAGGGCCGGCGGCGCGGCACGGCCCAGGAGGCGGCCGACGCCCTGGCCGCGGCGATCCTCGCGGGCGGCGTCCGGCTGCGAACCTGAGCGTCGCGTAGGTGAGCCGTGCGTATGTGAGCTGTGCGTACTGAGCGCCGCGTACGTGAGCGCCGCGTACGTGAGCGCCGCGTACGTGAGCGCCGCGTACGTGAGCGCCGCGTACGTGAGCGCCGCGTAGGTGAGCGTCGCGAACGTGAGCGCCACCGCCCGGCCGCGCGTACGTGAGCGCCGCGTACCGAGCGCCGCGTACCGAGCGCCGCGTACCGAGCGCCGCGAACCGAGCGCCGCGAACCGAGCGCCGCGAACGCGCGCGCCGCCCACCTGCGCCGTCGGCGTGAGCGCTGCGTACAGATTCCGTGGAGATTGCCGCTCGCCCTGCTTACTCCACAGTCAGTAACCACCCCCGGGCCATCGCCACTTACCCCCTCCCCCTCCCCTGACCTGTGACAACCGCCGATGTCCCGGCTTGGTGAAGGCCCTCCCGCCTGCCAGTCGGGTGGGGTACCGTCACCCGCGCCGTACGGAGCGCGACAACGAGCGGTCGAGGAGCAGGTCATTGCGCGAGTTCACCGTGCCGCCCGTCGAGGCGGCGCCTCAGGTCGGCGGTCTGGCGGACGCCGTGTTCGACCGTGCCGAGCAGACCCCCGACCACGTCGCGCTGGGCCGCAAGGACGCCGCCGGGCAGTGGCGGGACGTGACGTCCGCGCAGTTCCGGGACGAGGTGCTCGCGCTCGCGAAGGGGCTGATCGCGCACGGCGTCCGGTTCGGCGACCGGGTCGCCATCATGGCCAGGACCCGCTACGAGTGGACCCTCTTCGACTTCGCGCTCTGGGCCCTCGGCGCCCAGTCCGTACCGATCTACCCCACCTCCTCGGCCGAGCAGGTCTACTGGATGCTGCACGACGCCGAGGTCACCGCCTGCGTCGTGGAGTCCGAGGACCACGCGATGACGATCGGCTCGGTCATCGACCGGCTGCCCCGCCTCCAGCGCCTGTGGCAGCTGGACGCCGGCGCCGGCGCGGTCGCCGAACTGGTGGCGGCGGGGGCGGAGATCGACGAGGACGTCGTCCAGCGGCACCGCCGGGCGGTGACGCCCGAGTCCGTGGCGACGATCATCTACACCTCGGGCACCACCGGCCGCCCCAAGGGCTGTGTCATCACGCACTCCAACCTGATGTTCGAGACGGACATGCTGACCGGCCGCTGGGAGCCGGTCTTCCACTCCAAGCCGGGCGACCAGGCCTCGACCCTGCTCTTCCTGCCGCTCGCCCATGTCTTCGGGCGGATGGTGGAGGTGGCGGCGATCCAGAGCGGGGTGAAGCTCGGCCATCAGCCCGCCCTCCAGGCGTCGGCGCTCCTGCCGGACCTGGCCGCCTTCCGGCCGACGTTCATCCTGGCCGTGCCGTACGTCTTCGAGAAGGTCTTCCACGCCGCCCGCCGCCGGGCGGAGAGCGACGGGAAGGCGGGCCCCTTCGACAAGGCCGTCGACGTGGCGGTCAAGTACGCGGAGGCCCTGGAGCACAGGGCCTTCGGGCTCGGTCCGGGCCCGTCGGCGGCGCTGCGGATGCAGCACCAGTTCTTCGAGAAGGTCGTGTACGGCAAGGTCCGCGAGGCCATGGGCGGGCGGGTCCGGCACGCGATGTCGGGCGGCTCGGGCATGAACCGGCGGCTCGGGCTCTTCTTCGAGGGCGCCGGGGTGACGATCTTCGAGGGGTACGGCCTGACGGAGTCCTCCGCGGCGGCCACGGCGAACCCGCCCGAGCGGGTCAGGTACGGGACCGTCGGGCAGCCCGTGCCGGGGACGACGGTGCACATCGCCGAGGACGGGGAGGTGTGGCTGCACGGCGGCCAGGTCTTCTCGGGGTACCTCAACGATCCGCGGGCGACGGCCGCCGTCCTCAACGACGGCTGGCTGGCGACCGGGGACCTGGGGGCGCTCGACGAGGACGGCTATCTGACGATCACCGGGCGGAAGAAGGAGATCCTGGTGACGACCAGCGGCAAGAGCGTGTCGCCGGCCGGTCTCGAGGAGCGGGTGCGGGCGCATCCGCTGATCTCCCAGTGCATCGTGGTCGGCAACGACCGGCCTTACATCGCCGCCCTGGTGACGATGGATCAGGAGGCGGTGGAGCACTGGCTCGCGATGCAGGGGCGGCCGCCCCTGCCACCCTCGCAGCTGGTACGCGACCCGGGCCTGGAGACGGAGATCCGGCGGGCGGTGGTCGCCGCCAACACCCTGGTCTCGCAGGCGGAGTCCATCCGGACGTTCCGGATCCTGGCCCATCCGTTCAGCGAGGAGCACGGCCTGCTGACGCCCTCCCTGAAGCTGAAGCGGAAGGCGATCGAGCAGGCGTACGCGTCGGAGGTGGCGGCACTGTACGGGTGATGCCGCGAGCGGTCACGTGAAGGCCAAGCATTCCTGACGCATCATCAATTGACGGTGCATCAGTTATTGACGGTTCATCAGCATGGTCACAGAATGCGGTCCACCCGACGGAGGGATCGCCCGTGCCTCGACCGTTGCTTCGCACCATCGCCGCCGCCTTCACGCTGCTCCTCGTCACCGCCTGCAACTCCGCCTCCAGCGGCGGTACCACCACCTCCTCCTCGGTACGCGGAGTCACCGCCGACACCGTCAAGGTCGGCGGCATCGTCTCCATGACGACCGCGAGCGGCTACTCCAAGAAGGATACTGACCTTGGTGCCCGGGCCCGCTACGACCGGGCCAACGCCGAGGGCGGGATCAACGGCCGGAAGATCGAGTACCTGGGCGCCGAGGACGACGGCCAGGACCCCGCGAAGAACCTCGCGGCGGCCCGTAAACTCGTCCAGCAGGACAAGGTGTTCGCCGTCTCCCCCATGAGCTCGGTCACCTTCGCCGGGGCCGACTTCCTCAACGGCCAGAAGGTCCCGACCGTGGGCTGGGGCACGCTCCCCTCGTTCTGCGGACCGGAGTACATCTACGGCTTCAACGGCTGTCTCGTCCCCACCCCCGGCGGCACGCTCAACCAGACCTGGCCCGAGGGCCTCGCCGCCGTCCTCGGCGGCGCGCGCGGCAAGTCGGTCGCGCTGATCGCGGGCGACAACGACGCCGGCAAGTTCGGCATCCGTACCTTCACCCAGGGATTCAAGGCGGCCGGCTTCCAGGTCCCGTACGCCAAGGCCGTGGTGCCGGCGACCTCGATGCCCAGCGACTGGTCGGCGTACACCAAGGAGATCCTGCGCTCGGGCCCCGGCGGCCGCGCGCCCGACGCGGTCGTCTCCGTCATGCAGACGCCGTACAACATCGGCCTGTTCACCGCGCTCAAGCGGTCCGGCTTCAAGGGCGTCATCTCCGATCCGACGGACTACGACCCCGGGCTGCTCGCCAAGGACGCGACGAGGCAGGCGCTCGACGGGGTGCATGTGCTGCTGCAGTTCCAGCCGTTCGAGGCGGACAGCCCGGCGATGCGCCAGTTCAAGGCGGACATCGAGAAGGCGGCGGGCGGCAAGGACGTACCGCTCAACATGCACATGTTGACGGGCTACATGTCCGCCGACCTCTTCCTCTCCATCGCCGCGAAGGCGGGCAAGGACCTCACCGTCGAGTCCTTCCAGAAGGCCGCGTCCGGGTTCTCCGACACCGGCACGCTGGTGGGCGACCGCGCCGAACCCAAGGGGCAGAAGGAGAGCTTCGGCTGCGGGGCGCTGGTCCGGCTGAAGAACGGGCGGTACGAGGTGGCCGTGCCGTTCAAGTGCTACCCGCCGATCCCGTTCGGCTGAGGGGCGCGTTCGCGTGGGTGACCTGCTGGGCTTCGTCCTGAGCGGGCTGGTCTCGGGCGCGCTGTACGCGCTGCTCGCGACCGGCCTCGTGCTCTCGTACTCCGCCTCCGGACTCTTCAACTTCGCGCACGGCGCCACCGCGTATCTCTGCGCGCTGGCGTTCTACGAGCTCCACTCCAGCTTCGGCTGGCCCGCCGTGCCCACGGCCCTGTTCCTGGTGTGCGTGGTGGCGCCCGGTCTCGGCCGGGGCCTCGACCGGCTGATGTTCCGGAAGCTGGCGGGTGTCGGCGAGACCGCGCAGATCGTGGCCACGATCGGACTGCTCGTCGCGCTGCCGGCGGCCGGGCTGTGGGCCGTGGAGCTGCTGGAGCGGGCCGGGGCGCCGGTCCTGCCGGCCGAGAACCAGTTCGGGCTGCCGGGGGTCGGGCCGAGCCCGGCGGTGTCCTGGCAGCTCCTGGACGGCGTCGGCATCGATTCCGACCAGCTGATCACCTGGGTCGCGACGGCCCTCGCGGCGGCCGGGCTGTGGGTGCTGATGCGGCACACCCGGCTGGGGCTGCTGCTGCGGGCCGCCGTCGACAACCGCTCGCTGACCGAGCTGCGTGGCATCAGCGCGGACCGGCTGTCCTCGATCGCGTGGATGCTCTCCTCGGCCCTCGCGGGGCTCGCCGGGGTCCTCGCCACCCCGCTCCTCGGGCTCTCGGCCCACGACTACACCCTCTTTCTGTTCGTCTCGGCGACGGCGGCGGTGCTCGGGCGCTTCGCCTCGGTGCCGCTGGCCTTCGCGGGCGGGCTGGGGCTCGGGGTGCTGCAGAACCTGGTGGCCGGGTACTCCTCGTTCGCCGAGGACATCACCGGCTTCCGTACCGCCGTCCCCTTCCTCATCCTCTTCGCCGGCCTCGTGGTCCTCGCGCAGCGGCGGCGCGCGGCGGGCACGGCGGCGGCGGACCCGCCGCCGGTCGACTACCTGGCGGGGAAGGGCTGGGGCCGCCGGTGGGGCGCTTGGGTGGTGGGCGGGGTGCTGCTCGGTACGGCGTTCTACACCGTCACCACCCCGTTCTGGAGCGGGATCCTGGCTCAGGGGCTCGCCATCGGGCTCGTCTTCATGTCGTTCACCGTGGTGACCGGGCTCGGGGCGATGGTGTCGCTCGCGCAGGCGACGTTCGTGACCGGCGCGGCGCTGGTCGCGGGGCTGCTGATGAGCCGTGGGTGGCCGTTCGTCGCGGCGGCGGCGGTCGGGACGGTGGCCGCCGCGGTGCTCGGTGCGGTGGTGGCGCTGCCCGCGCTGCGGCTCGGCGGGCGGTCGCTCGCGCTGGCCACGCTGGCCCTGGCCTTCCTGGCGGACCAGGTGCTCTTCCAGCTGGGGTGGCTGCGCAACGGTGACACGGGGTGGGAGATCCCCCGGCCCGTCGTCGGCCCGGTGGACCTGGGCGACGACCGGGCGCTCGGTCTCGCGCTCGTGCTGCTCTGCGGGGCGGTGGTGGCGCTGCTGACCTGGCTGCGCGGCTCGCGGTGGGGCCGGGCGATCCTGGCGGTCCGTTCGGCACCGGAGGCCGCGGCGGCGTCGGGTGTGTCGGTGGTACGGACGAAGCTGCTGCTCTTCACGGTGTCGGCGGGGCTCGCGGGCTTCGGGGGCGTGCTGTTGGCCTCGTACAGCACCCGGATCACGGCGACGGACTTCACGGCGATGACCGGTCTGGTGTGGCTGGCCGTGGTGGTCGCGGCGGGCGTGCGGCGCCCGCAGTTCGCGGTGGTGGCGGGGCTCGTCTTCGCGGTGGTCCCGCATGTGATGGCGACGTACGTGACGGAGTCCGCGCACGTGCCGGTGATCCTCTTCGGCCTGGCGGGGCTTGCGCTGGCGAACGACCCGGACGGCTACTGCGCGGCGTGGCCGTCCCGGCGGGCGGCGCGGGCGGCGTCGCGGGGGCGGGTGCCCGTGCCGGGGGCTGTTCCCCGGGGGCGGGTGCCCGTGCGAGGCGCCGTTCCCCGGGCGCGGGGGCCCGTGCCGGGGGCCGTTCCCCCACCCCGCCCCTCCCCGAAACCGGGGGCAGGCCCCCGGACCCCCGGGGAAGGAGACCGGGGGCAAGGCCCCCGGACCCCCGAGGGCGGCAGCTTCGCGCCGCAGGGCGCGGCCGCCCCAGAGGGAGGCGCGATCGGCACGGCCGCGCCGTCCGGCGCCGACCGGCCCCCGCCGTACGCACCGGAGCCGTACATCGCCGAGGCCAGGGGCACGGCCCCGGCTCCCCGGACGCGACCCACGACGGACGCATCCGCCCCGCCGTCCGGGGACGCCCGTCCCGCCACGAGCGGCGACCTGCCCGTGCCGCAGGCCGGGGTCCGGGGCGGAGACCCGGATTCCCCGACAGGACCCGCCGCGGCGGATGCATCCGCCTCACCGCCTCCCGGTGACCGCCCCGCCACGAGCCGCGACCTGCCCGTGCCGCAAGCCGGGGTCCGGGGCGGAGACCCGGATTGGGGAAGGGGCGGGGTGGGGGAGGAACACGCTCTCGAACTCCTCGGCGTGCGTGCCGGGTACGGCGGTGCGTCCGTCCTGCATGGGGTGGACCTCGCCGTTCGGGCGGGGGAGGTGCTTGTGTTGCTCGGGCCCAACGGGGCCGGGAAGTCGACGCTCTGCCGGGTGGCCGCCGGGCTGCTGCGGCCCGCCGAGGGGCTCGTGCGGGTGCGGGGCGAGGACGCGAGCCGGGACACCGCCGTGGCGCGGGCGCGGCGCGGGGTGCGGCTCGCCCCCGAGGGGCGGGGGATCTTCGCCGGGCTCTCCATCGAGGAGAACCTCGCGCTGCATCTGCCGGCCGCCGAGGACCGGGACGCCGTCTACGCCCGCTTCCCGGTGCTCGCCGCCCGCCGTACCGTCGCCGCCGGGTCCCTGTCGGGCGGGGAGCAGCAGATCCTCGCGCTCGCCCCGCTCCTCCAGCACCCGCCGGACGTCCTGGTCGCCGACGAGCCCTCCCTCGGTCTCGCGCCCCGGGTCGTGGACGAGGTCTTCGGGCTCCTCACCGAGCTCCGGGCGCACGGGACCGCGCTGGTCCTGGTCGAGGAGAAGGCGGCCGAGGTGCTCGCCCTCGCCGACACCGTCGCGTACCTCGCGCAGGGCGAGACCGCCTGGACCGGGCCGAGGTCCGAGGTGGACCTCGAGCGGCTCGCCGAGGCCTATCTGGGGACTGGGACAGGAGCCCGCCGGTGATCGACTCCATACTCCGCGCCAGCGGCATCGACGTCCGCTTCGGCGGTGTCCACGCCCTGCGTGACGTGACCGTCTCCGTACGCCCCGGTGAGGTCTGCGGCCTCATCGGGCCCAACGGCGCGGGCAAGACGACGCTCTTCGACGTCCTGTCGGGGATCCGGCGACCGGACGCGGGCGCGATCGCGTACGCGGGGGCGGACATCACCCGCCGCTCCCCCGTCTGGCGGGCCCGCCACGGGATTCGCCGCACCTTCCAACGCCAGCAGCTCTTCGGCCAGTTGACGGTAACCGACAATCTCGTCGTGGCGCAGGACTGGCGGGGCGGACCGCGACGGAGCGCCCGGAACCGCGAGCGGGCGGCGGCCGTGCTCCACGAGTGCGGGCTCGACGCGCTCGCCGGTTCGTACGCGGGCGCACTGCCCGTCGGGCAGGCCCGCATGGTCGAACTCGCCCGCGCGCTCGCCGATCCGCCCCGGGTCCTGCTGCTCGACGAGCCCGCGTCCGGCACGACCGCCGAGGAGCGCCGTCAACTCGCCGCCGTCATCCGGCACATGGCCGACGAGGAGAACTGCGCCGTGCTGCTCGTCGAGCACAACGTGGCCTTCGTGATGGAGCTGTGCTCACGGGTCGTGGTCCTCGACCTCGGCCGGGTCCTGGCCGAGGGGACGGCCGCCGAGGTCCGGGCCGACCCTGCCGTCCGGGAGGCGTATCTCGGTTCCACGCCCGGCCCAGGGGAATGAGATCACCCGTACCTACGTTGACGTGGGGAGTACCACCCCCCGACCAGTAAGGATCGACCGCACGTGAGTACGGACAGCAAGGTCCCCGCCCTCACCCTGAACAACGGCGTGGAGATGCCGCAGCTCGGCTTCGGCGTCTGGCAGGTGCCGGACGACGAGGCGACGAGCGCGGTGGCAACCGCCCTGGAGGCGGGCTACCGCTCCATCGACACCGCCGCGATCTACGAGAACGAGACGGGCACCGGCCGGGCGATCGCCGCCTCCGGCCTTCCCCGCGAGGAACTGTTCGTCACCACGAAGCTGTGGAACGGCGACCAGGGGTACGACTCGACGCTCAAGGCCTTCGACGCCTCGCTCGACAAGCTGGGCCTGGACTACGTGGACCTGTACCTGATCCACTGGCCGGTGCCGGCGAAGGACGCGTACGTCGACACGTACCGGGCGTTCGAGAAGATCCTCGCCGACGGCCGGGCGCGGGCGATCGGCGTCTCCAACTTCCTTCCGGAGCACCTGGAGCGGCTGATCGGCGAGACCTCGGTCGTCC
The DNA here is from genome assembly GCF_032436795.1 of Streptomyces sp. P9(2023). Lineage (NCBI taxonomy): Bacteria > Bacillati > Actinomycetota > Actinomycetes > Kitasatosporales > Streptomycetaceae > Streptomyces > Streptomyces sp. P9(2023). The sequence goes on along the minus strand of NZ_JAUPWM010000051.1, from coordinate 389 downwards.
CCGCGATCAACCAGATCGAGCTGCACCCGCATCTCCAGCAGAAGGAGTCGCGCGAGGCGCACGCCCGGTACGGCATCGCGACCGAGGCCTGGTCGCCGCTGGGCCAGGGCAAGGGCCTCCTTGAGGTGCCTGCCATCGTCGCCGTCGCCCAGAAGCACGGCCGTACCCCCGCCCAGGTGGTGCTGCGCTGGCACCTGCAGACGGGGAACGTGGTCATCCCGAAGTCGGTGACCCCGTCCCGTATCCGCGAGAACATCGACGTGTTCGGCTTCGCGCTGGACGAGGAGGACATGGCGGCGATCGCGGTCCTCGACGAGAACCGGCGCCTCGGCCCGAACCCGGCCGAGTTCAACGTCGGCGCCTGAGCGTTCGCGTACATACAGGTGAGT
>NZ_JAUPWM010000903.1:0-230 GCF_032436795.1 Streptomyces sp. P9(2023) | reverse complement strand
ATATAATCGTTATAGGCGACGACCCCTGTGATCTCTAATGACTTTGCTAATAGATTAGTCATAGCAAGTTCACCACCATCACTATTAGGATCTCCGTACTCAATATAGCCTCTGGGTAGCTCAATACTATGCTCTTTTAGCGCAGCTTGATAGCCTTGTAGACGTTCATCGGTATCTTCAATATCATGTGATGAAGCAATACAGGCAATTTTTCTATGGCCATGACGAAT
>NZ_JAUPWM010000902.1:0-230 GCF_032436795.1 Streptomyces sp. P9(2023) | reverse complement strand
CAGCAAGCACAGCATTTTCTCAGCTAGCTGGTGGAGCAGGTAGTAGCAGTAATTCAGGATTGATGGTAGCTTCTTGGGAAAGCTAATTAATGCGTAGTAAGATGAGCGACTATTTTAGTTATTTTCTCCAAGCGGCATGGTTGAGTCCATTAGTATGAGTAAACTCTGTAAAACCCGCGTCCTTACCGGCATCACCACAACCGGCACCCCGCACCTCGGCAATTATGTCG
>NZ_JAUPWM010000901.1:0-231 GCF_032436795.1 Streptomyces sp. P9(2023) | reverse complement strand
GGTTTGTGTGGTGGCGTCGATGCTATGCCACAGCATGCGGTCGGAAAGGCGGCTCATTTCAGGCTCCTTTGACGCGGGCGAGGGCGGCGCGGAGAGAAACATACTCTGGCTCTTCGCCATCATGCGCCAACCTTTCAATTGAGTACCCGTAACCACGTTCCCTATCCAGAGCTTCTGCGTAGTCCCCAAGTGTATGAAAAGCCTCTTCAGCCGTATCGATAAGCTCGGCTA
>NZ_JAUPWM010000900.1:0-231 GCF_032436795.1 Streptomyces sp. P9(2023) | reverse complement strand
AGAAATTGCGATATGTAGGAGTGACGATATGAAAACTTCGGTCCTTTTTGAAAGTGCCCAACTGGGCCCGTACCTCTTGAAGACTCGAATTGTTCTGCCGCCACTTACGCGTTGCCGCAGTTCCCAGCCGGGCAATGTTCCGAACGACCTCATGGCTGCCTATTACCGACAGCGCACCGGTGCCGGGTTCATGGTAACCGAAGGAACTCAGATCGAACCGCGCGGGCAAGG
>NZ_JAUPWM010000899.1:0-231 GCF_032436795.1 Streptomyces sp. P9(2023) | reverse complement strand
ATGACCCGCGCCGAGGTGGCCGACCTGCTGCGCGTCAGCCTCACCACCGTCGACCGGCTCGCCGCCGACGGGACGCTTCGCCGACACAAGCCGTCCAGCAAGCGAAACGGGCGCGTCTTGTTCTCCGCCGCGCAGGTCAACCGGCTCATCACCAGCTCCAAGACGCGCTGACCCCACCACACAGATCGGCCCTCACCGCTACCACGGCGAGGGCCACGTACCCCAGGAAGG
>NZ_JAUPWM010000898.1:0-231 GCF_032436795.1 Streptomyces sp. P9(2023) | reverse complement strand
AGATCGTAGCCATACTCGACATCGAGCTGGTATTCCGGGAAGAGCTCAACCAAGCGGCTCGCTGCGAGGTCCTCGGAAATCAGGACGCTCCGGCCAAGGGCTATGCCTTCTCCCCTGATGGCGGCATCAATGGCCATGCTCCCATGGCTGAAACCTTGCCCTCGTGTCTGGATCGCAGGCATTCCCGCCAAAGCGAACCAGTTCTGCCAATTCGCTTTCAAACCGTTTTCG
>NZ_JAUPWM010000897.1:0-231 GCF_032436795.1 Streptomyces sp. P9(2023) | reverse complement strand
AGTTTTTCTTTCTGTTTTCTTGCAAGTTCTTTTACCTGTGCGAAATCTGCCGAGTTTGGATTAATATAGTCGGGTCTTGTGGCGTCTGTAAAACGCTTGTCGAGTTCGGTAATTTGAGTGTCATATTTAGCAACTTGGTCTTTAAGTTCCTGCATTTGTTTTTCATATTCCCTTTCACCTTCGCCTTTCTGCTGTACTCGTTTTAAATTTAAAGGTTGTGTAGCATCATAG
>NZ_JAUPWM010000154.1:0-467 GCF_032436795.1 Streptomyces sp. P9(2023) | reverse complement strand
ACAGCCGGTAAGGGCACAGCCAAGTAGCCCTTGGCGATCAACAAAAGGTTGCAAAGGCTCGGTTGATTGCGAGGTAATAGCCCCCTTGATATCGAGATGACAATTTTGAAAATAGTCACCGGGCGAGGGGTATTCAGTGACGCCATCGTTGTCAATCGAAAAGATAATACGGCCAATGGGAGGTTGGTAGTCTGGGTGAAATTGACGATCCAGATCATGCAAACAGACTCTGCCATGCCAGTCGCGTTTTTGAATCATGGTATTGATTAATCGCTGACCTTGAGGATGAAAAATTACTTTTACTAAATCTTGAGCGGTGGCTGCGTCATTTTGAGTACCACTAGCTAAGCAAGATAGGCTTACCAAGCACAATAAGCCCATCAAAAATTGAGTAAATTTAAGCCGCGAGCAGAGGATAGTGATGATCATTGACATTGGTTATCAGAGCAATTGAGTATGAGTTTTTG
>NZ_JAUPWM010000896.1:0-231 GCF_032436795.1 Streptomyces sp. P9(2023) | reverse complement strand
CTTGTGTTGGTGCTCGAAGAACTTGGCCAACACGGCGGCTACGGCGTCGGTAGCCGCCGTGCGTGCCCGACGTGACTTCACCGGGGGCAGCGCGGCGCGCTTGGCCGTCGGCAGTGGCGCTGCGGTAGCCCTGTCGGGCGCGCCGGGTGTCTCGTTCTGTGTGCCACTGTCGCGGGGGCTGGCTTGCCCACCCACCGTAACGTTGAGCGGCACAACGAGTTGGTCGCCGCC
>NZ_JAUPWM010000895.1:0-231 GCF_032436795.1 Streptomyces sp. P9(2023) | reverse complement strand
CCTGTTTACGAGATGTACTCAAAACTCTTAGTGTAGAAAACCAGAAAATTAAAGAAGGCAACTCGAAGTCAATGCTGACCTTGCTACAAGCACAGCGCGAAGTTTTAGATCGTGATGAACACAAAAACTTCATTTTAAAACATCCAGAAACCGGTGAAGAACTCAACGAAATTTGTGTTACAGAGCCTGGATTGTACAGAGTGTTGAGCAGAGACACTTCAGATGCCGGTA
>NZ_JAUPWM010000894.1:0-231 GCF_032436795.1 Streptomyces sp. P9(2023) | reverse complement strand
AAGCTTTCATAGAAAAACCCGCTGTCATCGCCAAACACCTTGGGAACGATGATCACTACTCCGGGCAGGTCTGTCGTCTGGATTTGCATGCTGCGTCAATGGGCTAGGGAAAAATCAAAACGGACCCCATCGGGATCCGCATGGCTGATGTCCGATGGGCGTGGACTAGACGATATCTCCGCGCAACAGTCTGAACAGATACTGTCCGTAGGCGTTCTTCTTGAGAACCTC
>NZ_JAUPWM010000893.1:0-232 GCF_032436795.1 Streptomyces sp. P9(2023) | reverse complement strand
CGAGTTGATGAAAATGTCGGGTGGTCAGCGGTTGTTCCGGACGCCGGCCTGGGAGCGCTTCTGCGACGCCAGGGCCGTGGCCCCGCGTCCCAGCGCCACCTGACCTGACTGCACGAGTTCGGTGATGCCGTGCGGTTCCAGCATGCGCACCAACGCGTCCAGTTTCTCATGACTGCCCGTGGCCTCGACCGTGATCGTCTCGTGCGAGACGTCGACAGCCTTGCCGCGGAAC
>NZ_JAUPWM010000892.1:0-232 GCF_032436795.1 Streptomyces sp. P9(2023) | reverse complement strand
CCGGCGCAGCTCTGGCCGCAGCTCGTCGGGGTGCCGTAGAAGAGCCCGTCGGCCCCCGCCGCGTTGACCGCGGTGGTGGAGAAAAGGCCGGTGGCAATGGCGCCGAAGGTCCCGCCGACGCCGTGCACGCCGACGACGTCGAGCGAGTCGTCGTAGCCGAGCTTGAACTTGATGCTGACGGCGAAGTAGCAGAGTGCCCCCGCCAGGAGGCCGATGACGATCGACGCCATCG
>NZ_JAUPWM010000050.1:0-50892 GCF_032436795.1 Streptomyces sp. P9(2023) | reverse complement strand
CGATGATCATCGGTGGCCGTACCCGTTCCCGAACCCGCCCCCACCAGCAGGATCACGATCTACAGCTGGAGTACTAGTTGTCCGGTAGCGATCAACGGGCGATCAGTCGAGGAGCCCGAACCGCTCTCGTACTCGGTCGTCCAACTTGCCTTCCTCCAGGTCGCTAAGTGCGGCTGCATACCCGGCCAAGGCTGCCTCGTGTACGAGGTCATGGACTTCGACAGGGATCAACTCGTAGACCCCGGAGCAGATGTTCTCGGCTGCTTCGTGCGCAGGGCGGTAGTGAGGTTCGCGGACGCCTTCGCCCAGCTGGCGGACTAGATCGCGAATAGCCTTCTTCTGGTCGTCAGTCACGTCGAAGTCACTACCCTCCGGCCGTAGGCGACAACCGAATCGCCGGCTCTCGCGCCAGAGGGCCAGTTAGTCAGCCGAAATAGGGGCGCTGCCCGCTACCGACTGATGGGAACCTCGTAGACGATCTCGCACAGTGCGGCGGGAACGACAATGTCCGCCGTTTCCACAGGCCGCGCCTGGTCGCTGTAGTACGTCCGCCGGATGTGCGTGACAAGAGCGGCCTTCTGGATACCCAGCAGCGACGCCTCCTCAGCAGTCGCCTGCCGGGGCTCCGGCTGCTCGACGGCGTGGCTTACCGTGACGCCGATCTCGGCCATCCGATTCACAACACCCGCCCCAGCGTGAGGCCCTCCCTCGGGAAGGACGACAAGGCTGCCGGCGGTCAAGTCGTACGGCTCCCAGCTCGTCGATAGCTGCACGGGCCTGCCAGCGGCGAGGAACTCGTACACGGTACGGACGCACGGCTCGCCCTCAGCGATACCGAGCCGCGCCGCGATCTCCGCAGGCGCCGGAACCTTGGCCTCGGTCCGGCTCTCCCAGTCCCCCTGCTTGCCAAGGGCCTTCATGTCGGCTCGGAACGGCGAAGCGCCGCCCTGCTCACGTGCCGAAGAACGGACCACGCGTACCCGCTGACGCGGCTCCGAGACGTACGTGCCGGAACCTGCGCGCCCCTCCAGGACCCCCTGGGAGATAAGCAGCTCCTGCGCCCGCCGGACGACGTTCTCACCGACGCCGCACTGCTGGCCGATCTGGGCACGTGAGGGGAGCCGGTCTCCAGGCACCCACTCGTGCTCCGCGATCCGCCGACGGAGTTCGTCTGCGATGCGGAGATACGGCGGCTGCTCAGGCATATGGAAAATCTAGTCCACTAGCCCTAATCTAGTTAACTAGCTTCACGCAACGTGATCCCTTGGCGACGGAGGCTCTCCTGTGCCCGCTTCGGCAGCAAGCGCGGAGGGCATCGCCGCCCGGTTGTCCGCCCTCGGACTCACCACGCGCCTGGAACAGCACGCCCGACACACGTCGATCGAAGCGGAGGTGCCGGAATCTTTCCCCGCCGAGTCATGGCGGGAGGTCCTGGAAGTGGTGGCAGAGGCCGATCGATTCGGGCTTCTCGCCAGCAGCTTGAACGGCCGCACCTTATGGGCCGCCGTACGCAAAGCGGTCCCCGCGACGGGCGATGTCCGGGGACCTGGCCATCAGCAATAGGAGCTGATCAGCGTGTTCAACCGTATCCGCCGTGCCGTATCGCGCACCAGAACGCGACACCTCCCGAAGGGCCGGCACCGCCGACCCTTAACGCCCGTCCGCCCGACCGTCGTTCACCTCGGACTCTCCGACCTGCCCACGCTGCTCATGGGGCGGGGTCAAGACCGCACGGACGTTCTTGCTGGTGAGGAGACCGCGCTCGTCCGCCCGTACGTACTGGCCAGCGAAGAGCATGCGAGGCTGCGCTCGGCGGCCGTGCCTTACGCCTTCTTCGCGCACACCTCGTTCGCGCCGGCGGAGGCCCTCTGATGCCTCCTCGCCAGCAGCCTCGGGTGACACGCGTGAAAACCCTCCCCTACCGATCAAGCTCGTGCCGGATCGGCACCCACCAGGAGTGCGCACAGTCCTCCCCCGCAACGGCACCGGTCGGCGTCCCCGTGGTATACGAGGCGTGCGACTGCTCCTGCCACACGGCGGGCACCCCCGGCGCACCGAGGGAGGTACCCCAATGAGGACATGGGTACCCAGCGGCGCTCTGGCCGCCACCGTGGAGATCACCTCGGCCAGCGTGCAGCGAGGCGACATCGTCCAGGTCGGTGGTCAGCCTTGTCGCGTGGTCGACCTCTTCCAACTTCCTGGCGGGGCCAAGCGGCTCCTCTTCGAGACGGGCGAATTGCTCACCATGCACTCCCGAACCCGGCTTGTCGCCCTGCGGATGCTGAGGAAGTGGTGATTCACTCCGTGGCTTCCCGCCGTCACGTCATCGCCGATGATCTCCGCACACAGATCACCACCGGCCGCCTCAAAGCCGGCGAACGCCTCCCTTCCGAGGCTCAACTCGCCACCCAGTACACGGTCAGCACACCCACGCTCCGTAGCGCCCTCGCCGTCCTCCAGGGCGAAGGGCTCGTCGAGAAGATCCACGGCAAGGGGAACTTCGTCCGCCAACGCCTACAACGCATCACGTACGTCGGCGGTGGTCGCACACCCGGCGCGCCGGATGCGGCCTGTACCTCTCTGCGCGTCAGCGTCCGCACGACCAACCTCCGTGCGCGAGGGCACCTGACCACCCTGCTCAAGGTCTCGGCAAGCAGCCCTCTGACCGAATTCCTCTGCCTCAGCCACGAAGGGAGGTCGCCGCACAGCCTGGCCCGCATCTACGTCCCTCGCGACCTGGCGCCGGCCGACATGCCGAGCGAGTCTCCCTGCTGCGAAGGCGTGACGGCAAGGCTGGTAGAACTCCGCCCGCCACTGGCCGAGATCCGGGAGCGGATCAGCGCTCGCCTCCCGACTCCGGAGGAAGCGGCGACTCTGCGAATCAGCTCTGCCCTGGCCGTTCTCGCGATCAGACGCGTGGTGGCCGACACCACCGGACGCGTAGTCGAGGCGGCGCTCCTGGTACTACCTGCCGACCGTGCCGACGCAATCTTCACCACTACCCACCACTCGAACGCCGAGAGGGGGACAAGAGCATGACAGCCCACGACGAGCTGCGACTCCTCCCGTGGTCAGGACCCGACGGCAAGCCCTGCTTCCTGAGCACCGACGAGAGCGGCGGCCACCTGTCCCGCCTAGCCGACAACACCGAAGCGGCACAGCTTGGCCTGGCGGGCGAACTCCTGAAGCACGCGCTGGAGGTGATCAGCGACGAGGAGACGGAACCGGATGAGCTGCGGCTCTTGGCGACCAAGCTGACCCGCGCGCTGAGAGACGCCCTACGCGTGGCGGAGAGCCGCGGTCACCGTCTGCCGACTCCGGATCGGTCCGCTGGCGGAGGAAACGACGAGGGCCTTCGACTCCCAGCGGCGTCCTTCGGCTAGCAACGCACACCCAACGACAGGAGCCCCAGATCAAGTCTGGGGCTCCTGTCGTTGGATCCGGCCCTGCGCCTAGCGGTCTCACCATCGCAGCGCTCCAGAGCCAAGCTGACTGATCCGTCCTGCGGGGCATCACTGTCTCCTTGGTTCAGGCGACGTCCGTCGGGCACTCCGTCCCCAGCAAACGCGATCAGTTGCCCAGCAAGCGCCATGATGGCGCCTGATGCACGCGCCTCCGTCGGTCGGGGGTGCACCATGCATCGCCGCAGCTCAGGCTTCCTTCTGGGTGTTCGCAATGGTCTTGCTGTCACCAGATGGGCCGCACCTTGGGTTCCCAAATTAGTCGTCTAGGTGGACTGAACCTCGCAGCTACCGGTCACACGTTCGTCGCGCATCGGCGTTGATGGCAGGAGCCACTTGTGGGATATTGACTACATTTTTGGGGCTCAAGGGGGTTAGGTGAACGATCGCATCATGGCGCTCTACGAGATGGCTTTCCGTGATCGCTACCAAGAGTCCTTCGAAGATGAGTTCCAGGAGTTCTTTTCCGAGATTATGGAAAAGGTGCACCCCGATGGGGATTTCGTCAGGGTCCGCCCATGGGGAAAGGCTGGAGATCGCAAGAATGATGGGTACGTGATCTCACAGCGCAGGGTCTTTGCGGTATACGCCCCAAGAAAACCGACCGCCAGCGGGATTAGGAAAAAGGTAGAGACAGACTTCGCGGGATGCTTGCCACATTGGAACGAGTACCTTGATAGCTGGGTATTCGTGCATAACGACCGCGAAGGGCTCGGGCCCGATGCCTTGAAGGTCATCCTGGAGATAAATAAGGCTCAAGGTGCAAGCGTTGCGACCCCATGGGGCAGAGAGGCACTTCGCTCTAGAGTAATGGACCTGGACATGGCCGATCTGCGGTCACTGTTTCCCAACGTCCCCACGTTCGAGGACTTCATTGAAGCCGGGATGGAGCAGATTCAGCCCGTGCTTGACCATCTAGAGCGCGCTCGGGTCCCCGCCCGTCCTGATCGTCGACCTGTGCCCGAAGATAAGATCGAGTACAACCTTCTTTCGGACTCGACTCGATCCCTAATCAAGATGGGCATGCAGCCTGCGCATGTAGTCAGGAGTTACTACATGCGAGTAAGCGATGAACTGCTTCGAGACCAAACTGCGCAGGCCTTTTCGGAAAAATACTCTGACCTTCGAAAGCTTGGTCTGGGACCCGACGATATCTATTGGGAGCTCCGCAAGTGGGTTTCGGGCACTGGGCCGTCTAACCCTTCCCGAGAGGTTGGCGTTTACGGTGTTCTGGCTTACTTCTTTGAGGAGTGCGACATATTCTTGCGCCCAGAGGAGGGTCAGAATGATTCTCCCCACTAAGGGAATCCCTGCCGACCGCGCTCTCCTCACTATTGGTGCTCAAATCATCAAGGAGTTGGAGGAGCCGAGCACCGTCAGCGGCCTATGGCATCTAGTTAGGCTAGATAGGTCCCAGCACGCAGACTCCACTCCCTTGACGTTCGATTGGTTCGTTCTGGCACTTGACCTCCTCTTCACAGTCGGAGCAATTCGAACGGGTCCTGCGAACACACTTAGGCGGGCGTCGTGATCACGAGAATTTTCAGCTCACTTGATTCCTTCAAAGAGATCAGACTCCGGCCAGGACTTAATATCTTGCTGGCCGATGTCACACCAGAGTCGAAAGATGTTGACACTCGGAATGGCGTAGGGAAGAGCAGCCTCATTGAACTGCTCCATTTCCTTCTGGGCGGCAACGCAGACCCAAGCAGCATCTTCCGTAACGAAGCATTGGTCTCGCATGATTTCGGTCTTGAGATGGAGATTTCTGAGACAACGTCAGGCGAGGGATCTCGACTAATCCAGGTGCGTCGGTCAGGCGCCCAGCCGTCCAAAGTCCGTGTTGACGGGTGGGAGACGGTCCTCGGGTCGTCGAGTGCAACAGTCTCGAACACCGTATGGAAGTCTCTCATCGGTAAGCACTGGTTCGGACTCTCTGGGGCAGATTCCCCTGTGGTGTCATCGCCTTCTCCGCGCTCTCTGCTGTCCTACTTGATTCGACGCCAATCCAGCGGCGGATTTCAGGAAGCTATCAAGCACACCAGCCAGCAGTCCACGGCCGATCAGCAGATCAATCTTTCGTATCTCCTGGGACTCGACTGGTCTATTTCAAGGGATTGGGAGTCTGTCAGGCAGCGCGAGAAGTCTCTGAAGGAGCTAAAGAAGGCGGCGAAGGACGGGGCCGTAGGTGACCCCATCGGCAAATCTGCCGAATTGCGGGCGTCGCTTGCTATCGCCCAGGCTGGAGTCGCACGGCTGAACGAACAACTCAAAAGCTTCCGAGTGGTCGACGAGTATTCTGAGCTTCAAAGAGAGGCAGCTCGACTCAGCAAGAATATCTCGCGCTGCAACGACGAGAACACGCTGGATCGCCGCTACTTGGACCGCCTGAGCGACGACTCAAGGAATGAGTCGGTACCCGACCCAGAGAACCTCAGGCTTCTCTACGATTTGGCTGGGGTTGAACTCCCAGGTGTCGCGCTTGCCGCATACGACGATGTACGCAGATTCCACGAATCGGTGATCTCTAACCGGCGCGCCTACTTGCGTGAAGAAGTGGTCGCGACTGAGGCTCGTATTTCATCACGTGAAAACGAGATCAAAGCGCTCGATGCCCGGCGCGCTGAAGTCATGCAACTACTGAAGGCCGGCGGGGCTCTCGAGACCTTCACCGAGCTCCAGAAGGAGCTAGGCCGCCGCGAGACTGAGGCGGAAAGGCTGAGCAAGCAGTATCAGGCCGCAGAGGCTCTCGAATCGCAGCAAGTTACGCTCGGACTTGAGCGACAGCAGTTGCAGGAAAGGCTACAGCGAGATTTTCGGGAGCGTTCGTCCAGCATTGACAGTGCTGCAGTTGTATTTCAGGAGTTGTCACACTCCATCTACGGTGATCGGGGAGGCTTGCTGGCCATCTCCAACACCGATAACGGGCCGAAGTTTAGCGTGAGTATTGATGGCGAGAGGAGTAAGGGAATCACCAACATGCTCACGTACTGCTTTGACCTTACGTTGGTCAACATTGCACTCCCCTTGGGTCGATCTCCGCGATTCATGACCCACGACAGTCACATCTTTGATGGCGTCGACAGTCGACAGGTTGGTGCGGCAATCAGAACTGGGTCTGCGGAATGCAAAGCGCGGGGCTACCAACACCTCATTACGCTCAACAGTGACACACTTCCGCCCTTGGGCGATACGGATCTTGACTCCGTCATCCTTCCTGTTCGTTTGACGGACAAGTATGAGGATGGCGGGCTGTTCGGGATTAGATTCCGATAGGCATACGTCCCCCCGCTCCCATCCCGTCTGCCGTCGACCCACACACCGTGGAGCGGGCGCGGGTCCTGGCGTCCAGGTGGAGCGCGCCACTGTACGAACGACCTGGACGCCAGGACTCGTGTCTGCTCGGCTCTGCCTGGGTCGATGGTAGGCGGGATGGGAGCCCCCACGCTCACCACGCCGCTTCCCGCAGACGCCCACGGGCCCCTCCATCCCGGAGCCTGAGCGCCCCCGCCGGAGGCATCTCTCTGACTCGCGCCTTGGGCAGTCGTCCCGGCCCTCCACGTGGTCCCCTCCCCCCATCAACCCGAGCCGTCAGGCGTGCGGCCGGCGGCCGGGCCGGAGCGGGGCGTAGACAGGAGCGGCGGCCCGGACGACGGGCCGCACGCGCCGCGCCGTGCGCGGCGGGTGCCTTGATGAAGTAGAGAAACTCTTACCGCGCTGCCCTTCAGAGGGCGATCGGCCGGTAGGCCAGGGCCTTGTCGACGATCTGCTCGGCTGTCAGCTCAGGGTCGAAGTCCCAGACGATGTAGTTGCTGATGTGCGGGCACGCCAAGCCTCGCTCAAGGACTGACAGGATCTCGGATGACTCCGCCTCGTCGACTGTGTCGGCGGACATGAGGCGCTGGACGAGGGGAATTGCTACCTCTCGGGTCATCCTCTGTGCCGGTTGCATGCTCACTGCTGCGCGATCAGTCGGCGGCCGTCGTGACTGCGTACGTGAGGGCCGTTGGCGTCGAGTGCGTCCAGGAGGCGGATCGCGTAGACCTCAGCCATCCGCTCCTCGACCTCCGCGGGTGTGAGCCAGGAGACCGCCGTCGACTCGTCGGAGGTTCGCTCCGCGCCGCCCGACGGTTTGCAGCGGAAGACCAGGGCGACGATGCCTCGCGACGTGTTCTTGTAGACGCCGGTCAGCTCGTCCACATCTACGTGGATGCCGGTCTCCTCCAGGACCTCACGGACGACGCCTTCCTCCGGCGACTCGGTGAGTTCGAGGACACCGCCGGGGAGCTCCCAAGTTCCGTTGTCCGCTCGACGGATTGCCAGGAGGCGCCCGTCGTCGCGGACGACTGCTCCCGCCACCGACACTGAGTGCAGTGGCGTTGACTGGGCTCCGCGGGCGCTGTTACTCATGTACAGGAGCATAGGAGAGTGAAGAGGACAGTGGGAACTCCTGCAGGAGGTGACCGGTCCGTACCTCGGTACGTTCAGATCGCCGATGAGATCGTCCAGCAGATCAAGGCGGGCGTTCTCAAGCCCGGCGACCTGGTGCCCAGCGAATCGGAGCTCGTCCAGCGCTACGGCGTCGCGGGTGGAACGATCCGTAAGGCCATGGCGGAGGTCCGGGCCAGTGGGCTGGTCGACACCCGTCATGGCAAGGGCTCGATCGTGAAGGACCGACCGCCCGTACGGCTGCGGTCCTCCGATCGCTTCCGGGCCTCCCACCGTCGGGGCGGCAAGGCTGCGTACCTGGCCGAGTCCGAGAAGGCCGGCGCCACGGCCAAGGTGAGCGTCCTCTACATCGGCCCGACCGAGGCACCCGAGGAGATCGCCCAGCGTCTCGACGTGGACACAGGTACCCAGGTGCTAGCCCGTCGGCGGTTGTACTTCCGGAACGGAGTCCCCGTAGAGACCGCCACGTCCTACCTGCCGTGGGACGTCGTGAAGGACATCCCCGAGCTGTTCGCCGAGAACCCTGGCCCTGGCGGCATCTACGCTCGCCTGGAAGACGACGGCCACACCTTCGCCGAGTTCGTGGAGACGCTTCAAGCTCGGCCGGCAGCGAAGGCTGAGGCGACCGAACTGGCCCTGAGCCCTGGTGCGCCCGTCATTCACCTCATCCGCGATGCGGTCACCGAGGCAGGCCGTGTGGTTGAGGTCTGCGACACCCTCATGGCCGCTGACCAGTTCGTCTTCAGCTACCGCATCCCCGCCACAGACTGACGCTCGCTCAACTCCCAGCAGCCCGCCGCGATTTCTTCTCGCGGCGGGTTGACTCATGTACAGGAGTCGGGCACTCTTCTTCATGTCACTCATATACATGAGTGACGGAGTCGAACCCTTATAGAGGAGTGATCGCTGTGCGTCAGATTCCCGTCGACACCTCCACCGCGATGGTCATGGTGGCCCAGCCCGCGTCCCCGAAGATCGCGAACCGTCAGACCGGTGAGGTAGCCACCGACCGCGAGACCGGTGCCACGCTGATGACGATCGACGTCATGTTCGTCATGGGCGGCAACGCCGAGATCCTGAGCCTGACCGTGCCGCAGACGGGCATCTCCGAGGAGCTGACCATGGGTACCCCGGTCGCGCTGACCGGCGTCGTGGCTCGGCCGTGGGAGAACGAGTTCAATGGTCAGAAGCGGCACGGGATCAGCTTCCGCGCGGTCGCGGTCACCTCGCTCGCCGCGAAGGCTGCCTGATCATGACCGTCTTAGCGGTCACACTGGCGCTGGTTGCCTCGGTCGCACTGCTGCTGCGGTGGCAGCGTCCGGCCTGGTACTGGATGACCTTCGGCATCTTGTTCGCCGTGGTCCGGGTAGTCGTCCGGTACGCGACGGTCATGGACGCCTGCGGGCTGACCGTCCCGGCCTCGCGCTGGCGGCTGGCTCTGGCCCGGATGGCGAACCGGCCCGTTCCGGAACCCCGGGCACCTCGGATACTGCGGCTGCGACCGACACGGACGGGGTTGGTCATGCGGGTGAAGCTGCGGCCAGGTCAGGACGCGTTCGACTTCTCCGCCGCGTCGGATCGTCTGCGGCACTCGTTCGTTATGCAGAACGTCACCGCTCGTGAGATTCGCTCGGGTGTGATCGAGCTGCGGATGACCGGCTACGACGTCCTCAAGCGCGTGCAGATGCCTGCGATTGCCGCTGGTGGGGTGATGCGGGTTCCGGTCGCCATGCGGGAGGACGGAGAGGTCTACTACCGCGACTACCGCCAGACCCCGCACGCGCTCAACGTCGGAGCCACCCAGTCCGGCAAGTCCGTCTATCAGCGCAACCTCGTCGCCGGTCTCGCCGCGCTGGATGTCGCCCTGGTCGGCATCGACTGCAAGCAAGGTGTTGAACTCGCCCCGCTCGCACGCCGGTTCACCGCACTCGCCGACAACCCCGACACCGCCGCCGAACTCCTCGACGCGCTCGTCGAGCACATGACCGACGTCTACCAAGTCATCCGCCGCGAACAGCGGCTGAGCGCCGACATCCCGGATGTGGAGATCACCGCCGACATCTGGGACCTCCCCGACCACCTGTGCCCCACACCGATCGTGCTCGTGGTCGATGAGGTCGCCGAGCTCGCGCTGTTCGCCACGAAGGAAGAGGAGAAGCGCCGGGACCGGATCATCACCGCCCTGGTACGCCTCGCTCAGCTCGGCCGCGCCGCCGGCATCTATCTGGAAATCTGCGGCCAGCGTTTCGGCTCCGAACTCGGCAAGGGCATCACCATGCTCCGCGCCCAGCTCACCGGCCGCACTGCGCACCGCGTCAACGACGAGACCAGCGCCAACATGGCCTTCGGCGACATTGCACCGGACGCCGTTCTCGCCACCATCCAGATCCCCACAGACCGGCCCGGTACGGCGGTGGCTGGTGACTCCGCCGGCGGCTGGGTCCGCATCCGCACCCCGCACCTCACCCTCCGGCGGGCCGTGAACACCTGCAACGCCCACGCCCACCAGACCCCGGAGATCCCGGCCCTGGATGCCTTCCGGCCGGTCCTGCCGAGCATGGCGAAGGCCCCGGCGACCACAGCCGGCACGGCGCCCGTCATCGCCTGACACGCCCCGCCCCACGGTCGGCGTGACCGCCTCACGCCACTTCCCTACCCCTCCCATGCCTGAAACCGGAAGGAGGACCCGCGATGCGCCCCACGCTGCGACCGGACGCTGTCCTCGTACAAGCCGTGATCGCTGGCGCCCTGTCCTTCGCTCACCTTCACGACCTGGCCGAAGCCGCTGGGCAGACGGGCTGGAAGGCGTGGGCCTACCCCGTCTCCGTCGACCTCCTGTTGGTCGCCGCCTGGCGTCGACTGCGGACCCTTCGGGCGGCGGGCGCCCCCGCTCGCTCGGCCTGGAGCTGGTTCGCCGTGGCATTGGCCGCGTCGCTCGGCGCGAACGTGGCCACCGCCGGACTCCTCGACCTCGGCCATGTTCCGGACTGGCTACGCATCCTCGTCGCCGGTTGGCCTGCCCTCGCGTTCCTGGGCGGCACCCTCCTCGTCCACACCCCGCCCGTCACCGAGGCGGTCGCCAGCAACGTGGAGCCCCCGACCGTCGACGCGGTCATCGAGCGAGACGGCTCGGCCGGGCTGAAGGCCAGCCCTGATCCCGCCCCGGTGCTGCCTGCCGTCGAGCCGGTGCCGACACATGACCCGGCACCCGCACCCTCTGCCGCAGCTGTCCCGCCGGCGCTGGTCGCCCATGCCCGGAAGGTCGCCGACGACCACCGCGCCCGTACCGGCGCACCGATCGACTCCGACACCCTGCGCGCCCGCCTCGGTGTCCCGGCCGTGATGGCCGACGCCATCGCCGCCCAACTCGCCTGATCAGTAAAGGAGAACCCCGTCATGCGCGAGTCGACCCGTCACGCCCTGGAGCGTGCCGCCGAACTGACCCGGAACAACCGCCTCGTCGAAGCCGTGGCCACCGCTGAGCCCGTGATCCTCGCCGCCGACGAGTGCGAGTCGGCCGAGATCCGTCAGTGGCTTACCGACCACGCCGACGACTTCACCCGGGAGCCGTGACCAGCCATGCCCGCTCGCGATCACTTCCACTCCGTGATGCGGATCGGCCCCGTACAGATCGGCACCCGCCGCGACCGCCATGGCCGCACCAAGCACACGGCCGTGTGCACCGCCGACGGCTGCGGCTGGTCCGCCGAATACTCCAGCTCCTCCGCCGCCCAGCTCGCCGCCCGCAGCCACCGCTGCCACCCCCGCTGACAAGGGAGATCACGTCATGGACGTCCCGCTCTGGCTCGCCCTGATCGTCGTCGGCGTGCTCGGCATCAAGCTCATCCGCCCGCCGTGGTGGCTGGTCGTCGTGATCCTCCTCGGCGGCTACCTCCTCGCGGACAGCGTCTTCGCCCCGCTCGTCGACTCCACCATCCAGTAGGGAGAACCGCCATGCTCCGCCCCCGTGTCCCGGTCAACCCGCTCCCGACCGGCCTCGTTGCCCCGCTCTCCCGGCCGACCACCACCGTCAGCGTCGAGCCCATGGCCTGCAACCACGACCACACCCCGGCGCCCGTCCAAGCAGCGCCCCTCACTCAGGTTCCGGCCGTCCGTCTCCCCCCGACCGGCCTCGTCACGGTCGTTGCTGGCGGCGCCGGACTCGTCCTGATCGTCGGCACGGTCCTGGTCTCCATGCTCCTCGCCGTCGCCATCAGCGCCGCCTCGGTCGCCGTCTGCGCCGTCGTCCTGCGCTCACTCCTCAACGGCCAGCACAAGCACCGCTGACCGGCCCCCGGGCGGCCTCGATACCGCCAAGCATCCGCCGCCCGGGAGCCGCGCCCCAGCCAGTCCTCAGAACCGGAAGGAACGCGCCCATCATGGCTCACCACAACCATGCCTCGGCCCAGACCTGCTCGAACTGCGACGGACACGCCTCCGCCGCCATCACCCTCGGCGGCCGTGACCACCACGGCCACCTCCGCACCATCACCGCCCACTGCCCGGCCTGCAACGGCGTCGGCACCCTCCTGGCCCGCCGCCCGGCAACCTCCACGGCGGTGTCCGCGTGACCGACAACGCGACCATCGTGGGCCTGAACCCGGCCACCCTCGGCGACATGCTGCGGGTGGCCGGAGCTCCTGGCTTCGACCGCTGGCGCGAGCAGATCCATCGAACCGGCGGCTGCTCGAACCCGATCCACCTGACCGGCTGGACGCTCACCCGGGACAAGACCACTGGCGAGGCTCTGCATCGCTACTCCACTGAGACCGAGCCGGGTGGTCGGCTCCGGATCGCCTGCGGGAACCGGCGAGCCTCCCGTTGCCCGGCCTGCGCCTGGACCTACGCCGGCGACACCTACCACCTCATCCGGGCCGGCCTCGCTGGGGATGACCGCCGCGACATCCCCGACACCGTCCGCGACCAACCGCGCGTGTTCCTCACCCTCACCGCGCCGTCCTTCGGCCAGGTCCACAACCGCCCCGACAACCGGCCATGCCGCTGCGGCACCCACCACGCCGAAGATGATCACGCCCTCGGCACCCCGCTGGACCCGGACACCTACGACTACCCGGGCGCCGTGCTCTTCAACAACCACGCCGGACAACTCTGGCAGCGGTTCACGACCCGCCTTCGCAGGGAGATCGCCGCCTTCGCAGGTCTCTCGCAGCGGGAGTTGAAGAAGGTCGCCCGGCTCTCGTACGGCAAGGTCGCCGAGTTCCAGAAGCGCGGAGCCGTCCACTTCCACGCCGTGATCCGCCTCGACGGACCCGATGGGCCGGACACCCCACCACCCTCCTGGGCCACGACCGAGCTCCTCACTACCGCCATCCAGGGCGCTGCCTCGCACTCGTACACGACCATCACAGTCCCCGCCGCCAGCGACCAGCCGCTACGGCGCCTGCGCTGGGGCACCCAGCTCGACATCCGGCCCGTCAAGGCCTTCGGGGACGGCTCCGACATCACCGAGCAGGCCGTTGCCTCCTACATCGCCAAGTACGCCACCAAAGCCGCCGAGACCACCGGGAGCCTCGACCGCCGCATCGGCAACCGCGAAGCACTCCTGCTCCTCGGCGTCCCCGACCACACGCGCCGACTCGTCGAAGCCTGCTTCGACCTCGACCCGCTCTACCCCGACCGTCGGCTGATGGCGTGGGCCCACATGCTCGGATTCCGCGGCCACTTCTCCACCAAGTCCCGCCGGTACTCCACCACCCTGAGCGACCTCCGCCAGACCCGCGCCGACTACCGCGCCGCCCAGGAGCGCACCGCCCGCGGCCTGGACGACGTCGAGCCAGACACCGTCCTCGTCCTCGCCTCGTGGCAGTACGCCGGCCAAGGCCACACCCCGGGGGAAGCCGCCCTGGCCGCGTCCATCGCCCGCGACATCCAGCTCAACCGCGAGACCGTCCGAGAGATCCGAACCGAACTCGAAGCAACCGACACCAACGGGGAGTGGTGACCATGGCCCGTGCACTTCCACAGCGCTACCTCACGCCCGTGGACCTGGCCGACCTCCTTGGTGTTCCCCTCGAAACGGTCTACCAGTGGCGCCGCAAGCGCACCGGTCCACGCGGCTTCCGGGTCGGGGTCCATCTGCGCTACGACCCCGAGGACGTCGGTATCTGGGTTTCCTCGCTCCTCAACAGCGAGGAGGCTGCCTGATGGCCGGCCACATCCAGGACCGCTGGTACCGGACCGAAACCGGCCCCGACGGCAAGTCCCGCCGGGTCAAGTCGGAGCGCTACGGGACTGGCATGCGTTACCGCGCCCGGTACGTCGGTCCCGACGGTACGGAGAAGTCCAAGAGCTTCCCCGACAAGCAGAAGCGGCTTGCGGATCAGTGGCTCGCCCACATCGAGACCGACATGTCCCGGGGGCAGTACGTCGACCCCCGGTCGGCCCGGACCACGTTCCAGCAGTACGGGGAGAGGTGGCTGCGGAACCACCAGGCGGACCCGAACACGGGCTTCTCGATGGAGTCGCAGATCCGGCGGCACGCGTTCCCGTACATCGGCTCCCGGCCGCTCGGCTCGTTCAAGCCCGAGCACATCCGGGACTGGGTGACCGAGCTCAAGGACGCCGGCGTCGTCGGCTCGTACGCGCGGGTCATCTACTCCAACGTGCGGACCGTTCTGAACGCCGCCGTGGACGATGGGCACCTGGCCAAGAACCCGTGTGCCGCACGATCGGTCAAGGCGCCGCCGGTGGAGGCGAAGCGGGTCGTGCCGTGGACGGCAGACCGGGTCTTCGCAGTCCGGGGAGAGCTCCCTGAGCGGTATCAGGCGATGGTCGACGCCGGGGCCGGATGCGGGCTGCGACAGGGGGAGATCCTTGGGCTCGCCGTGGACGCGATCGACTTCGAGACGGACACGCTGCACGTCGTACGGCAGCTCAAGCTGAGCCGCAGCAAGCCCGTGTTCGCTCCGCCGAAGGGCGGCAAGCTCCGGGACGTCCCGCTCCCCGGGCCCGTCGCGGATGCGCTGCGCGCCCACATGAAGCAGTTCCCTCCTTCGGATATCACGCTTCCGTGGATGACCCAGCGCGGGCCGCTGGTGACGCACCGGCTGGTGTTCACGGCGCCGCTTGGAAACCACGTCTGGCGAAACATGTTCAACACCGACCATTGGAAGCCCGCGCTTGCGGCCGCGGGGGTGATCCCGGATCGTGAGGAAGGCGAGCAGACCTACGCAGCGGCCCGCGAACACGGGATGCATGCGCTGAGGCACTTCTACGCCTCGGTGCTCCTGGACGGTGGCGAGAACGTCAAGGCTCTTGCGGAGTACCTCGGGCACTCCGACCCCGGTCTGACGCTGCGGGTGTACGCCCACCTGATGCCCAGCAGTCGGGAGCGCACCCGGAAGGCTGTGGCCTCGGTCTACTCACAGTGGACATGCTGAGACCCCAAGAGGCACAGATGCTTCTCACAAAGCTCTCCCATGCGCGAGGAGGTGGCGGCATGACCGACGCGAGCAACGAGCCCGATGAAGACGCCCTGGAGCCTCACACGGCCGGACCTGACCAGGATCTATACCTTCATATCCTGTCCCTATACACATCAGTTGCCGAGGGCTCAAGCATCGGCGTAATCCTAAACGTGAACGGCGCCGTGGTCGCGGGGAAGATGATCTCGCCCAAGGAGTGGCACGCGCTGTGGGTGGAACAAGTGACACAGGCGCACTCCGAAATCGGAGAAACCCTAAGCAGCGCAATGGCCACGTTGCGGGAAGGGCTGTCCGAGGAGCCGCATCTGCAGACGTTCGCACACCTGCGCGATGCCACGGTCATGACTGGTGAGACTCGGATCTCGTTGTCGTTGTGGCGTGGGCCGCTGTCACACATCGCCGGATGGTCCCACGGCATCCCAGAGGGGTATGAGGCCGAGCAGGCGAACCCCTGACGGCCCACAGGCGGCCCACGGTCACGGACTAGGCCCCTACCGGCGACAAATTCGCAGGTGGGGGCCTTGATCACGCAAGAAGTTACTTCTTGCCCTGGTTCTTCACGGCCTCGATCGCCGCGGCCGCCGCCTCCGGGTCGAGGTACGTGCCGCCCGGCTTGAGGGGCTTGAAGTTCTCGTCCAGCTCGTAGACGAGGGGGATGCCGGTCGGGATGTTCAGGCCCGTGATGTCGGCGTCGGAGATGCCGTCGAGGTGCTTGACCAGGCCGCGCAGGGAGTTGCCGTGCGCGGCGACCAGGACCGTCCGGCCGGCCAGCAGGTCCGGGACGATGCCGTCGTACCAGTACGGCAGCATGCGCTCGACGACGTCCTTGAGGCACTCGGTGCGCGGACGCAGCTCGTTCGGGATCGACGCGTAGCGCGGGTCCCCGGACTGCGAGAACTCCGTACCGTCCTCGAGGACCGGCGGCGGGGTGTCGTACGAGCGGCGCCAGAGCATGAACTGCTCCTCGCCGAACTCCGCGAGCGTCTGCGCCTTGTCCTTGCCCTGGAGCGCACCGTAGTGGCGCTCGTTCAGACGCCAGGAGCGGTGGACCGGGATCCAGTGGCGGTCGGCGGACTCCAGCGCCAGCTGCGCCGTGCGGATGGCGCGCTTCTGGAGGGAGGTGTGCAGTACGTCGGGCAGCAGGCCGGCGTCCTTGAGCAGCTCACCGCCGCGGACCGCCTCCTTCTCGCCCTTCTCGGTGAGGTTGACGTCCACCCAGCCGGTGAACAGGTTCTTCGCGTTCCACTCGCTCTCGCCGTGGCGGAGGAGGATCAGCTTGTACGGTGCGTCGGCCATGCGTCCGAGCCTAATCGACGCCCCGAGGCGTGGCGCGCACGGTCGACGGTTGACGCCCACCGTCAATTGAGTGGCGTCCGGGAGCCCCACGCCCGTAAGTTTCGGATCCGGATTGGGACGCTTACATGCTTGGGGAGCCGGCCACACATGTCCATCGAGTCACTCAGACGATCAGCTCGCGCCACCGTCTCTGGTCTCCCCCACGGTTTCTGGTGGCTCTGGCTCTCCACCCTCGTCAACCGGACCGGCGCCTTCGTCCTCACGTTCCTGTCGCTGTACCTGACCCAGGAGCTCGGGCACTCCGCCTGGTTCGCCGGGCTCGTCCTCGCCCTGCACGGGCTCGGCGGCGTCGCCGGTTCGCCGCTCGGCGGGACCCTCACCGACAAGTGGGGGCGCCGGCCCACGATGGTCACCATGCACCTGGTGACGGCCTGCTGCGCGGCCGCCCTCGCCGTGGTCACCACCGCCTGGGGCGTCGCCGCGGTCGTCCTGCTGATGGGCGTCTCCATGCAGGCCGTCCGGCCGTCGATCCAGGCGACCATCACCGACATGGTCCCCGAGCACGACCGCCGCCGGGCCTTCGCCCTCAACTACTGGGCCCTCAACCTCGGCTTCGCCGTCGCCGCCTTCGGCGGTGGCGCCGCGATCTTCCTCGGCTACCGCACGCTCTTCGTCGTCGAAGCCGTCGCGGTCGCCCTCTGCGCCCTGATCGTCTTCCTGCGGCTGCCGGAGACCCGGCCCGAGGCCAGGCGGAACCCGGCCGGCGAGATCGTCGAGAAGGACCGCGTCAGCGTCCTCGACGTCCTGCGCGACACCCCGTTCCGTACGCTCGTCCTCCTCAACCTCCTCGTCTGCCTCGTCTTCACCGCGCCCTGGGTCGGGCTGCCGCTCACGATGGCGGCCGCGGGTCTTGCACCGGGTGCGTACGGCGCGGTCATCGCCGTCAACGGCGTCGTGATCGTCGCCTTCCAGCTGTTGGTCAACAAGGTGACCGAGAAGCGCTCCCCGGCGATGCTGCTCACCGTCTCCTCGGTGCTCTTCGCCGCCGGCACCGGCGCGACGGCGCTCGCCGGCACCCCGCTGGTCTTCGCCGTCACCGTCGTCGTCTGGACCATCGGCGAGATGGTCCACGTCCCGACGAACGCCGCCGCGACCGCCAAGCTCGCCCCCGAACACGCCCGCGGCCGATACCAGGGCGTCATGGGCATGTCCTGGGCGCTGTCCGGCTTCCTCGCGCCGATCCTCGCGGGCTGGGTCGTCGACGGCCCGGGCCCGGACTTCCTGTGGATGGCCACGGCCGCGATCGGCACCGTCGCCGCCCTCGGCTACGTCACCCGGCTCCGCAAGGTCCTCGACGAGGAAGAGCCGACGACGCCCGGGGCCGCGGGGCCGGGTCCGGAGACCAAGCCCGGAGGCGCCGCCGAGTCCACGTCGTCCGTCACCGCCTGAGCATCCGCTGGGCCTCGTACAGGTTCCGGGGGCGTACCGCACCCGGATTCCCGTACGCCTCCACGCGCGCGTGGAGCTCCCCCGTGAAGTCCGGGACGTCGATCTGGTCGAACTCCCGGACCTCGCTGATGCCGACCGTCGCGCTGTACGGGGCGATCGTGTCGATCTTGACCAGGCCCGCGCGGCCGTTCGTCACCGTCACGTTCCAGTGGGTGAAGCGGGCGCCGTACAGCGGGCCGGCCGAGGCGTCGCCGCCGTGCCGGCCGTTGTTGTCGACCGTGATCTCCGTCCGTACGTTGGCGAACGGCATGCCCCGGTGGGTGTCGAAGGTGCCCATCTCCATCACGCCGCGCGACCAGACGTTGTAGCTCGACAGGCCTTCCACGTTGATGCCGTGGAGTTGCGTCCCCGTCGGCGCCGGGACCGTACGGGCCGCTATGCGGAAGTCCTCGATCAGGTTGTCGTGGGCGCCCTCGCGGCAGAAGTACGGGTGGTGCGAGCCCCGGCCCTCGACCCGGGTGCGGCGCATCGTGCACGCCGAGGCCGCGACCAGACCGAAGCCGTTGTCCACGTGCCGTACGACGATGTCGTCGGCCCAGCAGTCGTACGCGCACTGGAACGTGACGCCGTTGTAGCCCTTGTCCAGGAGGTGGACCGGCTGGGGGGTCTCCACCGCTTCCAGGGTGAGGCCCTCTACGCCCGCGCCCGTCAGCGGCTCCGCCGAGGTCGTCAGGCGCGGGTCCCATTCCGGGCGGACGTCCAGCGGAAGCGGGCGCTCCAGCGTTACCTTCCGACCCCTTACGGACAGCACGCGGACCGGCCACTCGTGCGGCACGTACGACGTCAGCTTGGTCTTGTCGTCCCAGTGGTACGACTCCGGTCCGGCGCCGCCGCCCGCCATGTGCTCCAGGAGCGTGTGGTCGGCGTCGTCCACCAGGCGCAGCAGAACGACCTGGCCCCGGCGTACGGCTGACGGGTCGTCGACCGTCACCGACCAGTCGCCGCGCCGCGCCGGGCGGACCGTGGTCAGGGTCTGCCACTCGTCGCGCTTGTTGCCGGTCCAGCCCTCGAAGGGCCAGGCCTTGGCGCGGATCGCCCCGACGAGGGAGTCGAGCCGGGCCTTCGGGGCCAGCCAGATCAGGCCACCCGCCCAGGACCAGGCCGACTTGTCGCCGCCGTAGCGCGAACCGTACTGGCCGATCAGCTCGGTGAGGTTCTTCGTCGCGATGAGTTTCGTACGGCCGGAACCCGCGCCGCGCAGCACCACGTCGTTGTGGCCGATGTGGAGGAAGTCGTCGATGCGGTACGTCCCCGGCGGGATCAGGACCGTGCCACCGCCGCGCTCCCCCGCCTCCGCGAGCGCCCGGTTGATCGCGGGGGCGGAGTCGGCCGAGCCGTCGGGGGCGGCCCCGTAGGTGAGGACGTTCGCCACGACCGGGGGCCGGCTGAGCCGGGTCGCGCCCCGGCGGGCGCCTGCGCGGCCCACGTAGGGGATCTGGGGGTGGGTGTAGGGGGCGTCGGCGAACTCGTCCCAGAGGGCGGCGGTGCGCGGGCGCGTGTGGGCCGACGCGGACGGGGCGAATCCCGTCGTCGTCGCCGTCGTCACCGCCGCGCCGACCGCCACCGCACCGCCCACGAACTGTCTCCTGCTGATTCCCATGAGCCCGCCCTCCCGCAACCAACCATCCATGAATTCATGGATATAAACGGTGTTCAGATCCGCGTTGGCGGTGAGCATGGCACGGCCCCGGCAGGTAAGGAAGAGGTCGTGCGCGCCTATGATTTCTTGGTCAGATGTGTGAACGCGTCGAGGTTCCGGGTCGACTCGCCGCGCGAGACCCGCCACTCGTACTCCCGCCGGATCGCGCTCGCGAAACCCAGCTCCAGGAGGGTGTTGAAGGAGCCGTCCGCCGCTTCGAGGACCGAGCCGAGCAGCCGGTCCAGCTCCTCCGGGGTGACGGAGGCCAGCGGCAGCTTGCCGGCCAGATAGATGTCGCCGAGGCCGTCGACCGCGTAACTCACGCCGTACAGCTTGAGATTGCGCTCAAGCAGCCAGCGGTGGACGCCCGACTCGTTCTCGTCGGGGTGGCGGATGACGAAGGCGTTCAGGGAGAGGGAGTGGCGGCCCACCCGGAGGGAGAGCGTCGTGAAGAGCTTGCGCGTGCCGGGGAGTTTGACGACGTACGAGCCCGGCTCGGGTGACTCCCACTCCAGCTCCGCGTCCCTGAACGTGTCCTCGATGACCCGTCGTACCTCGTCAGCCATGGTGCGAGCGTACGCGACGGCGGTGGTCGTGCATCGCCGCCGTGTACACGTCCGCCGTGCCCGAGGCCGCCGTGTCCCAGCCGAACGATTCCGCGTGCCGGGCCGCCGCCGCGCCCATCCGGGCGGACAGCGCCGGGTCCTCGACGAACCGCTCCAGCGCGCGGGCGAAGTCGGCCGGGTCGTGGCCCTGGACGAGGAAGCCGGTGACGTCGTCCCGTACCGCGACCGGAAGGCCGCCCACCGCCGCCGCGACGACCGGCGTCCCGGCCGCCTGCGCCTCGATGGCGACGAGCCCGAAGGACTCGCTGTACGAGGGCATGACCAGCACCGACGCCGCCCTGAACCAGTCCGCGAGGCGCTCCTGGCCGACCGGCGGGTGGAACCGGACGACGTCCGCGATGCCGAGCCGGGCGGCGAGCTTCTGCAGCCCCTCCGGCTTGGCGAGCCCGCTGCCGCTCGGCCCGCCCACGATCGGCACGACCATGCGCGAGCGCAGCGACGGATCCCGGTCCAGGAGCGCGGCGGCGGCCCGCAGCAGGATGTCGGGGGCCTTCAGCGGCTGGATCCGGCCCGCGAAGACCGGGATGAAGGCGTCGGCGGGCAGCCCGAGGCGGGCCCGGGCGGCGGCCCGGCCGTCCGCCGGACGGAAGTGGTCCAGGTTCACGCCCGGGTGCACGACGGCGACCTTCGCCGGGTCCGCCTCGTAGAAGCGGACCAGCTCGTCGGCCTCCTCGGCGGTGTTGGCGATCAGCCGGTCGGCGGCCGCGACGATCTGCGTCTCGCCGATCACCCGCGCCGCGGGCTCGGGCGTGTCGCCGTCCGCGAGCGCCGCGTTCTTGACCTTGGCCATGGTGTGCATGGCGTGCACGAGCGGGACGCCCCAGCGCTCGGCGGCGAGCCAGCCGACGTGACCGGAGAGCCAGTAGTGGGAGTGGACCAGGTCGTAGTGGCCCGGTCGGTGGCCCGCCCAGGCCTGCATCACACCGTGCGTGAAGGCGCAGAGCTGGGCCGGCAGCTCCTCCTTGGCGAGCCCCTCGTACGGACCCGCGTCCACATGCCGTACGAGAACGCCGGGCGCGAGCTCGACCACCGGGGCGAGGCCGCCGGTGGTGGCCCGGGTGAAGATCTCGACCTCGATGTTGATCGCGGCCAGGCGGCGGGCCAGCTCCACGATGTACACGTTCATACCGCCGGCGTCGCCGGTGCCCGGCTGGTGGAGGGGCGAGGTGTGGACGCTGAGCATGGCCACCCGGCGCGGGGTCCGGTGACGTCCGGGGAGCCGGAGTCGGGGCGGCGTCGCCAGGGAGCCGGCGAGCCGGGACACGTACTGGCTCACGTCGACGGTCCTTCCGCTGAGTGGGGGCGTAGCGGGTACGGCAGGGGTGGGGCCGGGCCTGCGGGCACAACTCGGACGGCGCGCGCGGCACCTTCCACGCGGGTCAACACCGGAACCGCGCCATCCATTTCCGTTTTGCCAATTCATTGCCGTGCCGGACGGCGTGGCGCCCCCTTTGCGCCCCGGCCCGTACCCTCGTTCCATGGCCCCGCGCACCACCCGCCCCGCCCCGACCCGCCCCGTCGGCACGGCCACCCGCGGGACCACCAACCCCAACCGGCTGCGCCGCATGGACCGCTGGATCGCCGCCACGCACGGCCCCGCCCTGCGCCGCTCCGCCGAGCCGCCCGTCTCCGTCGACCTGGGTTACGGGGCGGCCCCCTGGACCGCCGTCGAGCTCCTGACCCGCCTCCGTACGGCCGATCCGCGCACCGAGGTCGTCGGCATCGAGATCGAGCCGGCCCGGGTCGCCGCCGCCAAGCCGTACGAGCGCCCGGGCCTCACCTTCCTGCACGGCGGCTTCGAGGTTCCGGTGCCGGGCGAGGTCGCGCTGATCCGGGCCGCGAACGTGCTGCGGCAGTACGACGAGGACCAGGTCGCCGCGGTGTGGGCGCGGCTGTGCGCACGGCTCGCGCCCGGCGGGCTGCTGGTCGAGGGGACCTGCGACGAGATCGGGCGGCGGCACGTGTGGGTCGCGCTCGACCGGAGCGGGCCGCGGACGGTGACCTTCGCGACCCGGCTCGGTTCGCTCGACCGTCCCTCGGACCTCGCGGAGCGGCTGCCGAAGGCGCTGATCCACCGCAACGTGCCGGGCGAGCCGGTGCACGCGTTCCTGCGCGACTTCGACCGGGCGTGGGCGGCGGCGGCGCCGTACGCCTCGCTGGGCGCGCGGCAGCGCTGGATCCGCGCCGCACGCGATCTGGCGACGGACTGGCCCCTGACGGACGGGCACCGGCGGTGGCGCCAGGGCGAGGTGACGGTGCGCTGGGAGGCGCTGGCGCCGCGCGGGTAGGCACTGGCGACCGGCCACCTGAGCCCCGCCCAGGGGACATGTCGGGGCCAACTGCCGGTGAATTCCCGCTCCATCGGGAACGTAACTCCCTCCCCACCCGTCCCGCCTGGGGGACAGTGACCCGACAGGGACCGGTTTCCCCTGTTGCTTTGACGTCACGCATGGCACTATCGCCAAGGTCACCACCAAGTTACTGACGGTAAATCAGATACCCGGTGCGGGCCGTACGAGGGGGAGCTTGTGAACCGACGCCGCTGTGTCAACGCCGCGATCACCGTGGTCTGTGCCCTGACGGTGCTGGCCTCACCAGCACTGACGCTCCAAGCCTCGGCGGCCCCGACGGCCCCCCTCACGCCGGCCGCGCCCGCCGCCCCGCACGCGCCCGCCGCCCCGCTGCCGCCCGCGCCGCCCGCCGCGCCGAAGAAGACCCTCGAAGAGGTGCGCAAGGAGATCGACGGCCTCTACCGGCAGGCCGCCTCCGCCACCGACGCGTACAACCTCGCCGAGGAGCAGACCAAGGAGCAGTCCGCCGAGATCGTGCGGCTGGCGCAGATGATCGTGGCCGGTCGCGAGAAGATCGACGCGCTCAAGGCCCAGGCGGGCGCCGCGGCCCGCGCCCAGTACCGCAACGGCGGCCTCCCCGACGGCGCGCAGTTCGTCCTCACCGACGACCCGCAGCTCTTCCTGGACAACGCCGGCCGGTTCCAGCGGAACCAGAAGGCCACCAAGGACCTGCTCGCCGAGATGACCAGGACCCAGGCCCAGTTGACCGTCTACGCCAAGGACGCGGGCACCAACTGGACCGAGCTGGAGGCCAACCGCGTCAAGCAGGCGGCGGCGAAGAAGGACATCAACGACAAGATAGCGGCGGCGAAGAAGCTGGAGTCCGAGCTGGCGGCTGAGGACCGGGAGCGGCTGCGGCGCCTGGAGGAGCAGGAGCAGTACCGGCAGCAGACCGCCTGGGTGGACACCGGCGTTCTCGACGGGCTGAGCAGCACGGCGACGGCGCAGGGCAAGCGGGCGGTGGAGTTCGCGACGGCGCAGATAGGCAAGCCGTACGTCTGGGGGGCGGAGGGCCCGGACTCGTACGACTGCTCGGGGCTGACCCAGCGGGCCTGGGGCGTGGCGGGCCGGCCGATTCCGCGTACCTCGCAGGAGCAGTGGCGGCTGCTGCCCAAGGTGGACATCAAGGACATGCGGCCGGGCGACCTGATCGTCTACTTCAAGGACGCCAGCCACATCGGCATGTACGTCGGGAACGGCGCGATCGTGCACTCACCACGCCCCGGCCGGAACGTGACGCTCGCGGGCGCGGGCTCGATGGAGATCCTGGGCGTGGTCCGGCCGGAGTGAGCCGCGCGGGGTGCGGGGGCGGCGGGGCGGCGGGGCGCCGTTCACGCCGCCCGGGGCGCGGCGGCCGTCGGAGTGACGCCGTCCACACCCACCCGCCCGCCCCGGCGGCGTGATGTTCGTCATGGCTCCGGGGGCAACAACCTCCCCATGCGCGGCATATGCCAACTGCTCGCCCGTGCTCGTACCGTGATCACCATTCCGCTGCGCGCCGCCCTACCGCTATGGTCCCCGTCTGGCGGGACGTCGTTCGTCGCCCCGCCGCGCCCTCGGGGGGAGGGAAGGAAACCGCGTCCGATGCCCGTACCCGTACCGCGCCAGAGAATCGTCTCTGCTGCGGCGCCCGGCGCCGTCGCCGCTGCGACAGGCACCGGCACCGATCTCACCCTGCTGGTCGTCGAGGACGACCCGGCGGGTGCCCTCGCCGTGCCCGAGATGCTCGACGACGTGGACGGGACCCGCGTCCGGATCCGTACCGCCCGCAACCTCACCGAGGCCGAGCGGCTGCTCACGGACGACGTGAACTGCGTCCTGGTCGACCTGGCCCTGCCCGGCCCCCGCGCGGCCGGTGACGACGCGCTCGCCCCCCTGCGCCATATCCTGCGGCTCGCGCCGCGCCACGCCGTCCTGGCGCTCGCGGCCTCGACCGACGCGGAGCTGGCGGCGGAGGCGGTACGGGTCGGGGCGCAGGACCACCTCTTCCGCGAGGAGCTCGACGGCCGGCTGCTCAGCCGGGCGATCCGGTACGCGGTCGAGCGCAAGCGCGCCGACGCGGTCCAGGTGAAGCTGACCGAGTCGCGGCTGCGGGCCCAGGAGAACGCCCGCCTTGAGCGCGGACTGCTGCCCACCCCGCTCCTGGAGGGCTCCGACCTGCGGTTCGCCGCCCGCTACCGGCCCGGCCGGTCCCGCGCCCTGCTGGGCGGGGACTTCTACGACACGGTCCGTACGCCGGACGGCACGGTCCACGCGATGATCGGCGACGTCTGCGGGCACGGCCCGGACGAGGCGGCGCTCGGCGTGGAGCTGCGGATCGCGTGGCGGGCGCTGACCTTCGCCGGCCTGTGCGGGGACGAGCTGCTCTCCACGCTCCAGAAGGTCCTGGAGCACGAGCGGCAGAGCGAGGAGGTCTTCGCGACGCTCTGCACGGTCGACATCGCCCCGGACGGGCGCCGGGCGGGCCTCTGCCTGGCCGGACACCCCGTACCGCTGATCGCCCGCAAGGGCCGGCCGGCGCGGCTGCTGCCGTACGAGGACGGCGGCCCGGCCCTCGGCCTGCTGCCGCGCGCCCGCTGGCCGCGCCGGCAGGTGGAGCTGGGCGGGGCGTGGAGCCTGCTGATGTACACGGACGGCCTGATCGAGGGCCGCTCGGCGGGCCCGGGCTCGCCGCGGCTCGGGCAGGACGGGATGGTCGAGATGATCAACCGGCAGCTGGCGGAGGGGCTGCGGGGCGAGGACCTGCTGGAGGCGGCGGTGGCGGAGGTGCGCTCGCTGAACGGCGGGGAGCTGACGGACGACGTGGCGGTCCTGGCACTGGAAAGGGCCCGGGGATAACCCCGGACCCTTTGGCTCCGCATGGCTCCGCATGGCTCCGCATGGCTCCGCGTGACGCGGCGGCAGCGATGGGCAGTGGCTACCGGCCGCCGTTGTAGGGCCCGTACGGGCCGTCGCTGCTGGATCCGCCGCGGCGGCCGCCGCCGCCCCCACCGGAGACCTGCTTGATGGCGGGCCGGACGTCGACCATGAAGACGATCGCGGCGATGAGGCCGGCGATCTGCAGGAAGAGCATGGGCAGCAGCAGGTTCAGCACCAGGTTGATGCCCAGGATGATCAGCCAGAACTTCTTGGTCTGCTTGTCGGCCGCGCGGTACGCGTCCTCGCGCGCCATGGCCGCGAAAACGAGCGCGGCGACGGCCATGCCGATGAAGACGAGGCCGATGACCAGCCAGATGATGGAGTCGAATCCCGCGCGCAACATGTCTGAACCGCCTCGTCAGTGAATGGATCGCCTCGCGGCCAAGGTACCCGGTACAACGCACCGGTCACCCTGATTGGTGCCCCGAGCGCCCCCGGGTTACTTCTCGGTGGCCGTGACGGTCTTCTTGGCGGCGGCCTTGCGGGCGCCGGTCCTGCGGGTGGGGGCCTTCTTCTCGGCGGAGGCGTCGTCGGCGGCGTCCTGGGCCGGAACCTCGGTCTTCGCCTTCTGCTCCTGCTCCGGCTCGGGCTCGACCACGACGGCGATCTCGGTGATCTCCTCGGCCACCTCACCGCGCCACGCCTTCACGGCCTCCTCGCCGTGGGCGGCGACCTCCTCGTACTTCTCGCGCGCCTTGACCGCGTACTCGGCGGCGACGCCGACGCCCCGCAGGGCCAGGTCCTGGGCGGTCTCGCCGAGCTTCTTCAGGTCGGTGTCGAGGCTGCCGACGACCTCGGCGAGCTTCGACTGCACGGTGGCCTGGGCCTCCTTGGCCCGGTCGGACACCTTCTCCTGGACGACCTTGGGGTCGGTGTTGCGCACGGCGTCGATCCGCGCGGGCGCCTCGGCGGCGATCTGCTCGATCAGCCCGGGGACCTTCTTGGCCTGCTGGACGGCGAGGTCGGCGGTACCGGCGGCGAAGTAGAGGGGGGTACGCAGTTCTTCGATGATGGCCATGGTGGTGGTCCTCCCGGATGTGTACGTACTAGCTCGCGGTGGGTTCGGCATCGGGAGTGGCGTCGTCCCTGTCGGAAACCGAGGCGGGTTCCGAGGCGGCTTCGGCGGCCGCCTGGGCACTCGCCTCGGCGGCGTTCTCCTTGCGGAAGGAGTCGTAGATCTGGAGCAGCACCTGCTTCTGCCGCTCGTTGATCGAGGGATCGGCCAGGATGACGGCGCGCGTCTCCAGCTCGTCCCGCTCCTTCTCGTCGAGGATCCCGGCCCGCACGTACAGCGTCTCGGCGGAGATCCGCAGCGCCTTGGCGACCTGCTGCAACACCTCGGCGCTGGGCTTGCGCAGGCCGCGCTCGATCTGGCTCAGATAGGGATTGGACACCCCGGCGGCCTCCGCGAGCTGCCGCAACGACAGCTGCGCGGTGCGCCGCTGCTCACGGAGGTACTCGCCAAGATTGCCGACGTTGAGTGATGCCATGCCGCGACGATCCCACCCCGCGCTAACTATTGCAAGCAGGCGCTTGCAATAGTGTCGCGCAGCACACGAGGAACCGGCGCTCAGCCCTTCGCCGCTCCGAACCAGCGGGGCAGGGCTTCGAGGAGTTCGCGCTGGTCCTCGCCGGCCCAGGCCACGTGGCCGTCCGGGCGGAGGAGGACCCCGGGGGCGTCCAGGTCCTCGCTCACGTCCACCACGTGGTCGACGCGGTCCGACCAGCCGGTCGTCGAGAGGGTGCCCGTCTGGTCGAGGAGCAGGCCGCGGCCGGTGCGGGTCAGTTCGTAGAGGCGGCCGCCCTTCAGCTGGATGTCCCGCAGGCGGCGGCCGAGGAGGTCGTGGCCCTCGCCGAAGTCGTAGCGGACGCCGATCGCGGTGATCTTCTCGATCAGACGGCGGTTCACCTCCTCGATGCCCATCAGCTCCGTCAGAAGCCGGCGCACCGACTGGGGGCCCGGCTCCAAGCGCATCAGCTCCATCTGCGCGCGGGTGTTGTCCAGTACGTCGGCGGCCACCGGGTGACGTTCGGCCTCGTAGCTGTCGAGCAGGTCCGCCGGCGCCCAGCCGTTGACCTCGGCCGCCAGCTTCCAGCCGAGGTTGAAGGCGTCCTGGACACCGAGGTTGAGGCCCTGGCCGCCGGTCGGCGGGTGGATGTGCGCCGCGTCGCCCGCAAGCATCACGCGGCCCGCCCGGTAGCGCTCAGCCTGCCGGGTGGCGTCGCCGAAGCGGGAGAGCCAGCGCGGCGAGTGCACGCCGAAGTCGGTACCGGCGACCGCCCGCAGCCGCTCCTTGATCTCGTCGAAGGTCGGTGGGACCCCACGGTCCTCGGTCACCCCCTCGGCGGGTACGACGACGCGGTACACGCCCTCCCCGAAGGTCCCGACGCCGAACCGCTTCTGGGTCTTGCGGACTTCGGCCATCACGGTCGCCACTTCGTCCGGGGAGGCGGTCAGCTCCATCTCGCCGATCAGCGTCTCGATCCGGCTGGGCTCGCCGGGGAAGCCGACGCCGAGCAGCTTGCGCACCGTGCTGCGGCCGCCGTCGCAGCCGACGGCGTAACGCGAGCGCAGCCGCGTGCTGTCAGCCAATTCGACGGTCACGCCGTCCTCGTCCTGGCTCAACCCGACCGCTTCGACACCGCGCCGGATCTCGACACCGAGTTCGGCGGCGTGCTCGGTCAGCAGACGGTCGATGGTGGGCTGCTGGATGCCGAGGACGTACGGATGCGCCGTGTCCAGCCGCTCCGGTGCCGGCATGTCGATGCCGGCGAAGAAGCCGCCGACCGGGTACTGGCGGCCGAGTTCGAGGAACCGTTCCAGCAGGCCGCGCTGGTCCATCACCTCGACGCTGCGCGCGTGCAGGCCGAGCGCGCGCACCACCTTGGTCGGCTCGGCGTCCCGCTCAAGCACGACCACCCGCACACCCTGCAGCCGCAGCTCGGCGGCCAGCATCATTCCGGTCGGTCCGCCGCCGACCACGATCACGTCATACATCTGATCCCCCAGGCAATCATCGACATAGCAGACAAATAGGCCTCATCTGGCTCAGGTCGATGATTCTGCACCACACCGGGGGCCTTGCCGCAAGGCCCCCGGTGCGCTATATCTTGAAAGTGGCAAGGGGTTCGCGCTCCTTGCCTTTCGTCGTTTCAGGGGCCAGACGCGCCAGCACCGCGCGTGAGCACCCGCCCGCTCCCCCACCCCCCATGTAGCCACTTTTTTGTGGGTACTTGGCTGCACCCGGCCGCTCGGCGAACCTGATCGCAGGAACAGGGAGGGGGCGTGGCGGCGTGGACACGGGTACGGACACGGACGCGTCAGGAAGCAGCCGAGCGGCCGGGCTCGGCGAGCTTCTCCAGGCGGCGGTGTCCCCAGTCGGAGAGCGGCGCGAGCGCCGCCGCCAGCTCCCCGCCGAACTCCGTCAGCGAGTACTCGGTCTTCAGCGGCAGCGTGTCGTACACCTGCCGGTGCACCAGCCCGTCGGTCTCCATCTCGCGGAGCGACTGAGTCAGCACCTTCTCGCTGAGGCCCGGTAGCTGTCGGCGCAGTTCACCCGGACGCCTCGGGCCGCCCTCAAGCAGCCAGAGCAGCACCGTCTTCCACTTTCCGTCGATCACGGCGATCGCGGCGGTCACTCCGCAGCCTTCCGTGTCCTGTGCCCGGCCGCGCGTCATCCCCGCCCCATTTCTCACCAACTGACCAACTATGACTACTTGAACCGGAGTTGAAGCATGTCCGCACAGTCCGACCACACCTCCGCCCCCTCCGTCACCGTACTCGGCCTCGGGCCGATGGGCCGGGCCCTGGCCGGCGCGTTCCTGGACGCCGGGGTGCGCACCACCGTCTGGAACCGGACGCCCGGCCGGGACACCGAGCTCCTCGCCCGGGGCGCCGCCGGCGCCGCCTCCGTCGCGGAGGCGGTCGCGGCGAGCCCGCTGACCGTGATCTGCGTCGTGAACTACGA
Organism: Streptomyces sp. P9(2023); assembly: GCF_032436795.1. Taxonomy (NCBI): domain Bacteria; kingdom Bacillati; phylum Actinomycetota; class Actinomycetes; order Kitasatosporales; family Streptomycetaceae; genus Streptomyces; species Streptomyces sp. P9(2023). The sequence continues at coordinate 21,229 of NZ_JAUPWM010000050.1, read as the reverse complement.
CGCGGCGGACGCCGTCCTGCGCCAGGACCCGGTGACCGCCGCGCTCAAGGGCCGGACGGTGGTCAACCTGACCGCCGACACGCCCGACCGGGCCAGGGACACCGCCGCGTGGGCGGCCGAGCACGGCGTCCGCTACCTGGACGGCGCGATCATGACCCCGACCACCACCATCGGGACCCCGCACGGGGTGTTCCTGCACAGCGGCCCCGAGGATCTCTACCGCGAGCACCGTCCCGTACTGGACGCGCTCGGTGGCACCCACACCCACCTCGGCGAGGACATCGGCCGGGCGGCGGCGTACGACATCGCGCTGCTCGACATCTTCTGGACCGCCATGGCGGGGTACGCCCACGCCCTCGCTGTCGCGCGGGCCGAAGGGATCACCGCGGCGGAGCTGGCGCCGTTCGCGCAGGGCATCGGCGCGATCCTGCCGCCGATCTTCGAGGGGTCCGCCGCGGGGGTCGACAGCGGCGACTACTCGGGCGGGGACAACCCGCTCACCTCGTCGGCCTCGTCCATGGCCCACATCGTCCACACGTCGGAGGCGCACGGCATCGACGCCGGCGTGATGCGCGCGGCGGAAGGACTGGCCCGCCGCGCCATCGAGGAAGGCCACGGCGGCGACGGATTCCTCCGCATCACCGAGCTCTTGCACAGGGGCCGGGAGAGTATGTGATCTTGATCATTCAGGCGGGGCCAGGGAGAGCGATGAGTTCTGCGCGCCACCTCGGTCTGAATGGATGAAGCGCGACGATGAAACGCGACAACGCCGTGACGGCACGAAGAGAGCGAGACAGTCCCATGCGCATCCTGGTCACCGAATTCATCAGCCTCGACGGTGTCGTACAGGGTCCCGGCGGTGCCGAGGAGGACACCGACGGCGGCTTCGCGAACGGCGGCTGGACCCACCCGTTCTTCGACCCGGAGATCGTCGGCGGTGCCTTCGACGACGCGCTCGCCAAGGCCGACGCGCTGCTCTACGGACGGCGGACCTGGCAGAACATGGCCGCCGCCTGGCCCGAGCGGGCCGGGGACCCGTTCGCCGACAAGCTGAACGCGCTGCCGAAGTACGTCGTGTCCTCGACCCTCGGCGAGGCGGACCTGACCTGGCAGAACACCACCCGGATCCCCGGCGACGAGGCCCTCGCCCGGATCCGCGAGCTCCGCGCGCAGGCGGGAGCCGACATGGTCGTCATGGGCAGCCCCACGCTCGTCCGCACCCTGCTGAGCGAGGGGCTCGTCGACGAGCTCCGGCTCATGGTCATGCCGGTGCTCGTCGGCGGCGGCAAGTCGATCTTCCCGACCGACGGCGGCCTGCACAATCTCGAACTCGTCTCGTCGGTCACCAGCCCCGCGGGCGTCAACGTCTGCGTCTACCGTCCGGCGAGCGCGGGATAGTCCGTGTAGCCGGCCTCCCCACCGGAGTACATGAGGTACTGATCCCGTACGGGATTCAGCGCCGCACCCGTACGGAGGCGGGCCACCAGGTCGGGGTTGGCGAGGAACGGGCGGCCGAGGGCGATCAGGTCGGCGCCGGCCGCGAGCAGCGCCTCGCCCTCCACCCGGCCGCCGCCCTCGGCGACCGCCTGCCGGGAGAGGATCGGGTTGGCGACGAGCGTGCCGGGCCAGGCCGCGCGGATCTCCCGGAAGAGCGGGTTGTCGGGGTCGGCGTACACGACGTGCAGATACGCGAGGCCGAGTTCGGCCAACTCGGCGACGAGCGGCGGGTAGATCGCCCCGGTGTCACCCTCCTCGATGCCGTTGACGGTGAGTCCCGGCGAGATCCGTACCCCGACCCGCTCCGGACCGATCGCCTCCGCGACCGCCCGGACCACCTCCAGGGTGAAGCGGATCCGTCCGTCCACCGAGCCGCCGTAGGCGTCCGTGCGGTGGTTGGTGTTCTTCGCCAGGAACTGGTGGAGGAGATAGCCGTTGGCCGAGTGGACCTCGACGCCCGCGAAACCGGCGTCGACGGCGTTCCGCGCGGCGGCGGCGAAGTCGGCGACGGTGGACCGGATCTCGTCGAGGGTCATCTCGCGCGGGACGACCGGGTCCTGGAGGCCGCTCGGGGTCTGCATGGGGTCGGGGAACGGGACCGGCGACGGGGCCGCCACCGCCACCCGCTCCCAATCCCTCGCCCTCGGCGTCCTCGCCACCGGGATGCTGATGACGGTGCTCGACGGGAGCATCGTCACCGTCGCCATGCCCGCCATCCAGAGCGACCTGGGCTTCACCCCGACCGGCCTCAGCTGGGTCGTGAACGCCTACCTGATCGCCTTCGGCTCGCTGCTCCTGCTCGCCGGCCGCCTCGGCGACCTGATCGGGCGCAAACGGATGTTCCTCGCCGGTACGGGAGTGTTCACCGCCGCCTCCCTGCTCGCCGGGGTCGCCGCCTCCCCCGCCATGCTGATCGCCGCCCGCTTCCTCCAGGGCGTCGGCAGCGCGATGGCGTCCGCCGTCGGCCTCGGCATCCTCGTCACGCTCTTCACCGCACCCCGCGAACGCGCCCGCGCCATCGCCGTATTCAGCTTCACGGGAGCAGCGGGCGCCTCCCTCGGGCAGGTGCTCGGCGGGGTCCTGACCGATGCGCTCAGCTGGAACTGGATCTTCTTCATCAACCTCCCCATCGGCCTCGCCACCGTCCTCGTCGCCCTCCGCGCCCTGCCCGGCGACCGCGGCCCCGGCATCCGGGCCGGCGGCGGCGTGGACCTGCTCGGCGCGCCGCTCGTCACCGCAGGCCTGATGACCGGCATCTACGCGGTCGTCACGATCGAGGAGTACGGCGCGGGCTCGGCCCACACCCTCGGCCTCGGCGCACTCTCCCTCGCCCTCCTCGCCGGCTTCGTCCTGCGCCAGGCCAAGGCGGCGAACCCGCTCATGCCGCTGCGGATCTTCCGCTCGCGCAGCGTGTCCGGCGCCAACCTGGTGCAGATGCTGATGGTCGCCGCGCTCTTCTCCTTCCAGATCCTCGTCGCGCTCCACCTGCAGAAGGTCATGGGTTACGGCGCCGCCGCCACCGGTCTCGCGATGCTGCCGGCCGCCGTGGTCATCGGCGCGGTCTCCCTCGGCGTCTCGGCCCGCCTGATCGCCCGCTTCGGCGAGCGCGCCGTGCTGCTCACCGGGCTCGGGCTGCTGGTGGTCATGCTCGGGCTGCTCACCCGGGTGCCCACGGACGCCTCGTACGCCACCGACCTGCTGCCCGTGATGCTGCTGGCCGCCGGTTTCGGCCTCGCGCTGCCCGCTCTCACCTCGCTGGGCATGTCCGGTGCGAAGGAGGAGGACGCGGGGCTCGCCTCGGGCCTGTTCAACACCACCCAGCAGATCGGCATGGCCCTCGGCGTCGCGGTCCTCGCCACCCTGGCCGCCGCCCGTACCCACGCGCTGACCGAGGCGGGCCGGCCCGCCGCCGAGGCCCTGACCAGCGGCTACCACCTGGCCTTCGGCGTCGGCACCGGTCTCCTCGTCGCCGCCTTCGCGGTCGCCCTCACGGTCCTGCGACAGCCGAAGCGGGAGGTTCCGCGCGATCCGCGGACGGCGGCACCGGAGCAGGATGCTCCGCAGGCACCGGAGCAGGACGTTCCGCAGGCACCGGAGCGGGTCGCGGCGCCCGTCGCGTAAGGGCCACCCCCACCAGCACGACCGCCATCCCCGCCACCACCCGTACCGTCAACGGCTCGTCGAGCACGAGGGCCCCGAGCACCACCGAGACCACCGGCAGCAGGTAGCCGACGGTCGCGGCGCTCGTCGGGCCCTCTTCGGCGATCACGCGGTAGTTGAGGTGGAAGGTGAGCCCGGTCGCGAACACCCCGAGGACGACCACCGCCCCCACCCCGGCCCAACCGACGTCACCCACCCCGCCGTTCATGACCACCGGCGCGGGCGCGCTCAGCGCCGAAGCCGCCAGCAGCTGCGCCGCCGAGAGCGCCAGCGGCGCGGTGCCCCCGCCGGTCAGCCGGCGGGCCATGTACGCGAAGGCCACCGCGTAACTCGCCGAGGCGCCGAGCAGCAGGAGCGCACCCCCGCTCAGCAGGCCCGACTCCCCGCTCCAGGGCGCGAAGATCAGCAGCACACCGGCGAACCCGAGGACCAGTCCGACGAGCCGGGCGGCGGACATCGGTCGCTCCGAGCCCAGGGCCAGGCCGATGAGCAGGGACCAGAGCGGGGTGGTGGCGTTCAGGACGCCCGCGACGCCGCTGTCGACGGTCTGCTCGCCGATGCTGAAGAGCAGGAACGGCAGGGCGTTGCAGAAGAAGGCCGCGACGGCGAGGCGCCGCCAGGCCCGCCGGTCCCGGGGCAGCCGCTGCCCGGCCGCGAACGCCAGGCCGAGCAGCACGCCCGCCCCGAGCAGGCACCGGACGAAGGTGATCCATCCGGGGGTCAGCCCGTGGTCGAGGGCCAGTTTGATCCACAGGAAGCCCGAGCCCCAGAGCAGCGCCAGCGCACCCAGCCGTATCGCGGAAGTCATGGCCTCCACGGTCCCCGCCCGCACCCGACAGGACAAGCGAAGAATCATGCATCCAGCGTTAAGCTGTGCTACATGCTGGATGTCAGACGCATGCAGGTGCTCCGGGCCGTCGTCACCAGCGGCTCCGTCACCGCCGCCGCCGCGAACCTCGGCTACACCCCCTCCGCCGTGAGCCAGCAGATCGCCGTCCTGGAGAAGGAGGCCGGCATCGCGCTGCTCGAACGGTTCGGCAGGGGTGTCCGGCCCACCGCCGCCGGGCTGCTGCTCACGGAGCACGCGGCCCTGATCGGACGGCAGGTCGCCGAGGCCGAGACCGCCCTCGCCGATCTGCGGGCCGGGCGCACCGGCCAGGTGTCCGTGCGGTACTTCGCCACGGCGGGCGCCGATCTCGTCGCCCCTGCCCTGGCCCGCTTCCGCGCCGAACACCCGGCCGTACGGGTGGACTTGAGGATCGCCGAAGGCGCGCGGCCCGACCCGGAGGCGGACGTCACCCTGGTCGTACGGCCCCGGGGCACACGGGCCGAGGACGGCCTCCGCCTGGTCCACCTCGCCGACGACCCGTACCGCGCCGTCCTCCCCAAGGGCCACCGGTTCGCCGACCGCCGGCTCGTCGACCTGGCCGAACTCGCCGACGAGCCGTGGGTGGGCAGCGAGCGCCCCGGCCCCTGCCTCGACGCCGTTCTGGAGGCGTGCGCGGCGGCCGGGTTCTCGCCGGACATCGCGGTGGAGTGCGAGGAGTACGCGACCGCCCAGGGCTTCGTCGCGGCGGGCCTCGGCATCAGCCTGGTCCCGCTGATGGGCCTGGGCAGTCGCCACCCGAACGTGGTCGTCCGCCGGCTCCGGTCCCCGGAGCCGGTCCGTTCGATCCACGCGGCGGTACGGGAGTCCTCGCTCGCCCTGCCGGCCGTACGGGGCCTCCTGACGGCGCTTCAGGAGGCCTGGGGATCGGCCGGGGTCAAGAAGCGGTCGGGCGCGGCTCGCGCCACATCCCCCACAGCACCGGACCGCCGCCCGGAAGCGCCAGCTCCGCGCGCACCGTGAAGCCGAAGTGCTGGTAGAAGGGCAGGTTGTCCGGCTTGGAGGACTCCAGGTAGGCCGGCAGCCCCGCCGCGTCGGCCTTCGCGAGGCCCGAGCGGAGGAGGGCGGCCCCGTGGCCCTGGCCCTGGGCGGCGGGATCGGCGCCGACCAGCGCGAGGTACCAGTGCGGCTTCTGGGGCGTGTGCTTCCCGGCCTCCTCGACGGCGGCACCGAAGACCGGCGCCCGGTCGCCCAGGATGCTCGTGAGCTCCTCGATCGTGTCGGCGTCGGGAACGGCCTTGGCCGCGGCCTCCGGCGGCACCCAGAAGGCGACCGCCGACGCGGTGCGCTCGCACACCGCGTGGTGGACGTACTGCCGGGTGAAGAGCGTCGTGAAGTAGCGGCCGAGCGAGGCCTCGCGCGAGGCGTCGTCGGGGAAGAACCAGCGCATCATCGGGTCGTCGTCGAAGGCGCGGGTCAGGGTGCGACCGACCAGGGGTGCGTCGTCGATCGTTGCCGTCTGCGGGGTGTTCGTCATCGACATACGGGTCATTCTGCACCTGGATGATCTTGGTGCTCGGGCGGGGTCGGGTTCGCTCGAAAGCCGTCGTCCGTCAGGCGCGCCGAGCGTTCGTCAGGCAGGCGGGCAGCGGCTCGCTGTGGACGACGTCGAGGCGCGAGACGGCCCTGGTCAGGACGACGTACAGCCGGTGCAGGCCGCGTGGCTCGGCCGCCACGATCGCGGCGGGCTCGGCGACGACGACATGGTCGTACTCCAGACCCTTGGCCATCGTCGCGGGCAGCACGGTCAGCCGCTCCCCGTACCCGGCCAACGCCCGTGCCAGCGGTCCGACGTGCTCCTCGGCCGCGATCACCCCGACCGAGCCCTCCCGCCCCAGCGCCGCCCGGACGGCGGCGGCGACGCCGTCCACCACGTCCTCGGACCGGCCGACGCGCACCTCCCCGTCCCGGCGCAGCGAGATGCCCGCCGGAACGTCCGTGCCCAGCTCGGGCAGGAGCCGGTTGGCGAGGTCCACGATCGCCGCCGGGACCCGGTAACCGGTGGTCAGCGGCACGATCTCGGCGTCCGGCTTTCCCAGGTGGGCCAGTTGCCCGCGCCAGTCGCGCGCCGCCCACGGGGTGGTCCCCTGGGCCAGGTCGCCGAGGACGGTGAGGGCGCCGAAGTCGGCGCGGCGGGCGATGGCCCGGCACTCCATCGGTGACAGGTCCTGGGCCTCGTCCACGACGACATGGCCGTAGCTCTCGGGGCGTTCGATCAGCCCGGCCAGCTCGTCGAGCAGCACGAGGTCGGCCGCGCTCCACTTCGCCGAACGGAAGGAGCGGGGCGGTTTCGCCCACCGGATCGCGCTCCGTTCCGACGTGTCGAGCAGCGGGTCGTCCGGTTCCGTGAGGACGGCCGCGAGCACCTCCTCGGGGCTCGTACGCGGCCAGCAGGCGTCCACGAACGCCGAGACGGGCCGGGCGCGTTCGATCCGGCGCACCCAGGTGTTGCCCAGGGGTCCGGCCCGCCGTTCCGCCCGGAGCTGGAGGGCGCGGACGACCCGGGCGCGCACGCGCTCGCGGCCGACCGCGTACGGCGGCGCCTCCTCCCGTACGGCCGCGACGATCTCGGCGAGCTCCGCCTCCGGCACGCGCAGCCGCAGCCGGTACGCGCCGTCCTCGACCGCCAACTCCCCTTCCGGCAGGGCCACGCGCGCGTAGAGCGCCCGCCGCAGGACCTCCGCCATCCGCACGTCGTGCTTGACCCGCGCCGCCGCCTCGCCGTCCACCGCCCGCACCTCGTGCCGGGCGATCTCCTCGTCGAGGGTCGACTGCCGGATCCCGGTCTCGCCTAGCGCGGGCAGGACCTCGGAGATGTACGACAGGAAGGTGCGGTTGGGGCCGAGGACGAGGAGGCCGGAGCGGCGGACGCGCTGCGGGTGGGTGTAGAGGAGGTACGCGGCCCGGTGCAGGCCCACGGCTGTCTTGCCGGTGCCGGGGGCGCCCTGCACGCACACGGAGGTGCCGGGCCCGGACCGTACGAGGTCGTCCTGCTCGGGCTGGATGGTGGCGGCGATGTCCCGCATCGGGCCGACACGCGGGCGCTCGATCTCCCCGGCGACGATCGCGCTGACCGCCTCCTCGCCCGTCCCCTCTCCCGCCACGCCCTCGCCCGCCGCGAGGCGCTCGTCCTCCAGGCCGGTCAGATCGGCCGTGGCGCCGCGGCTGTACGGAGCCCAGCCGAACCGGCGCCGCCGGATCACGCCCTGCGGGTCGTGCGCGCCGGCCTGGTAGTACGCGCGGGAGACGGGCGCGCGCCAGTCCACGACGAGGGGCGGGGCGGCCGGGTGCTCGGCGATCCGGCGGCGGCCGATGTGATGCGCCTGGCCGTCGTCGAGGTCGAGGCGGCCGAAGAAGAGCGGGCCGGGCGGCTGGTCGCCGAACTCCTTGGCGCGGCTGCGCAGGTGGTACCCGAGCACCTCGGCGTCGGCCCCGGAGGCGGCGACGTCCTCGCCGATGACGACCTGGTCGGCGACGTCCTCGGCCATCCGGGCCAGGGCGGCGCGGCACTCGTCGTGGTGGGCGCGTTCGCGGAGGAGTTCGAGATCGAGGGCGGGGCCGAGGGCGGGGTCGAGGGCGGGGTCGAGGGCGGGATCAAGATGACCGGGGTCGGGGTCGAGGGCGGGGTCGAAGGACGGCATGCGTCCAGGGTAGACGAATAACGTTACTGAGTAACATTCTTCACCAGGCCACCATGAGTCCCCCGGACGGGTCCCGGGCGCTGCGCGCCCCGCCGAGGCGTAGTGGAGTGGGCCACGGGAACGGCTCGCCGACCGGCCCGAGACACCGACAGGGGGCCACCGACGTGAGCCGACACCACACTCCCCGCCCGTCCGGTGCACCGCCGGGGAACGCGCCCCTCGGCGAGGCCCGCTGGCCGATGGCCGCCGCCGTCGTCACCGCCATGGTGCTGACCCTGCTCCTCCCCGACGACCTGCGCCTGGCACCCAAATGGGTGCTCCCTTCCGTCGAAGGGCTGCTCCTGCTGACGCTGATCGCGGGCGACCCGGGCCGGATCGACCGCCGCTCCACCGCACTGCGCGCCGTGTCGATCGCCCTCGTCGGCGTCCTCGCGCTGAGCGCCGTCTGGTCGACCGTCCAACTGGTCGACGACATCCTCCACGGCGGGAAGGCGACCGCCTCCGCGACAAGCCTGCTCCAGACCGGAGGCACCGTCTGGGCCGGCACCGTCCTGGCCTTCTCCCTGCTGTACTTCGAACTCGACGGCGGCGGGGCGGCCGCCCGCGCCCACGGCATGCCCGCCGCCCCGGCGCTCGCCTTCCCCCAGCAGCTCGACCCGGAGCTCAGCCCGGCCGGCTGGCGCCCCCGCTTCGTCGACTACCTCTACCTCGGGCTCACCAACGCCACCGCCTTCAGCCCCACCGATGTCATGCCGCTGGCACCCTGGGCCAAGATCGCCATGGCGATCCAGTCCCTCGTATCCCTGCTCATCCTCGGCCTCGTGGTCGCCCGGGCCGTCAACGTGCTGGCGTAGCGGCGGACATGCCGGCGCCCGAACCAGCACGCAAGAGACCTTTCGCCGCCGGAGGGATACAGTCGGCGGGTGGTCGGACCGAAGGAGCACGCCGAAGGAGCGGGGCCGTTCACGACGCGGCTCACCTGGCGACTCGTGGACGGCGGCACCGCGGTCTGGGAGTCGCGCCAGGCGCGCAAGCGCGGCCTGTTGACCGTACGCGCCGAGGGCGAGCGGGAGTCCCGATCCCGACGGGCGGACAGCGTCTCGGTCGCCCGCATGCGCCGGCTGAACGCCGTCGCCGCGAGCGCGTTCACCGTCGGCGGCACGCTCTTCGCCGTCGGAGCCGGGCTGGCCCAGTTCGGCCCCGGCGACGTGACGAGCGCCTGGATCTACTTCGCCGGCGGCCTGTTCTTCAACACCGGTGGGTACGCCTCACTGCTCCAGACCGTCAACACACCCCGCCGGGACAGCGAGGCCGGGAAGCTGGCCTCGCACCGCTGGCGATGGTGGAGCTACGAACCCGCCCGGATCGACTGGCTCAGCACGTTCCTGCTGTTCGCCGGAACGCTCGTGTTCGGCATCAACCTGCTGAGCTCCCTGTTGCAGGGACTCTCGGTGCACCAGGTGAACAGGCTCATCTGGGCGCCCGACGTGGTCGGGTGCGTCCTGTTCCTGGTCTCGGGGCACCTCGCGCTGGTCGAGGTCTGCCACGGCCGGCCGCGGCTGCGCGCGCACGAGCTCGCCTGGTGGATCGTCGCGGTCAACCAGCTCGGATCGCTCCTCTTCATGGTGTCCGCGCTGGCCGCCTTCACGCGGCCCGCGACCGGAGCCCTGGTGAACGTCGACATCGCCAACTGGGGCACCCTCACGGGAGCGGTGTGCTTCGCCGTCGGCGGCGTGCTGCAGTTCTCCGAGCGCCCGTAGGGTCCGCCGGACAGGCCTTAGTACGGCAACCCGTCCCGCAGCCCCGCGAACGCGCGCTCGGCCGCCTCCACCGCCTCCCCATGGAGCGCGTCCGCGCTCTCCCCCGCGTCGATCCGGCGTACGTTCTCCTCCGCCAGGATCCGCAGGACGGCGACGATCTGCCCGGCCGCGACCCGCGCACCCAGCGCGTCAGCTCCCGGCTCGTCCCCCAGGCTCTCCGCGAGGGCCGCCGCCGACCTGCTCTGGTACGCGTACATCCGGGCGACCAGCGCAGGCGTGCCGTACAGCAGCCGCTGGAAGGCGAGGACCGCCGGGTGGTCGCAGAGCCCGGTGACCGGGTCGCGGCGCTCCAGGCCGTCGAGGACGTGGGCCCGCAGGGCGTCGAGCGGCGAGAGGTCCGCCGGTCGGCCCGCGACCACGCGCGCCGCCTCGTCCTCGTGGTCGGCGAACCGGTGGAGGGCCAGGTCCTCCTTGGCGGGGAAGTACCGGAAGAGCGTCGGCTTGGAGACGTCCGCCGCGTCCGCGATCTCCGCGACCGAGACGGCGTCGAAGCCCTTCTTCAGGAAGAGCGCGATGGCGGCGTCCGACAGCGCCCGCCGGGTCTGTTCCTTCTTCCGTTCGCGCAGCCCGCTCACTTCGACCCCGCCCCCTCCACCAGCGGCGCGACCCCGTCCAGGATCCGCGCGAGACCGAAGCGGAATTCAAAATCCGGCTCGTCCGCCTGCTCCATCACCCCGGAGTCCAGCATCCGCGCCACCGCCGGGTAGCGCTCGGGGTCGGCGAGGCGCCGCAGGGTGTGACCGTAACGGGAGAGCACCTCCTCGGGGCTCTCGCCGCTCGCGCCGATGACGGCCCCGATGTCGGCCATCATCAGCGCCTCGTTACGGATGAAGCCGGCGACCAGCATGACCACCGAGACCTTGGTCCCCTCGTCGAGGCCGGTGTCCGACAGGGCGACCATGACCCGCTCCCACCAGGCGACCGTGTTCGGCGTCGCGGGCGGTCCTGCGAGCGGCATGCGGAGCATCCAGAGGTTGCGGTGGTAGACGTCCCGCAGCCCCCAGGCCCAGTGCTCGACCCCCTCGCGCCAGCCGGTGCCGGGCGGCAGCGGGGCGGGCGGCGGGCCGGTGGCGACGTCCTGCATCAGGACGTACAGCTCGCTCTTCGCGCCGACGTAGCGGTAGAGGGACATGGGCGAGACGCCGAGCTCCTTGGCGATGCGCCCCATGGAGAGCGCGTCGAGGCCCTCCGCCGAGGCGATGGCCACGGCCGTCGCCACGATCCGGTCGAGGGTGAGGCCGGGCTTGGGGCCCTTGGAGGGGCGCTCGCGCAGCCCCCAGGCGGCCTCGACGCTCGCGGGCAGGAAGCTCCCGCCGCCCTCGTTCTTGTCGTCCGCCATCGCATTTCACCCTTCGACGCTTGACGACCATCCTAGTAATGCGTAACCCTTACACAGTAACGCGTAGGGCATACGCAGTACGCGGGATACGAGTCCTCCAAGGAGCACAGCCATGCCTCCGGCCACCACGTCACCGGGCATCACGTCAGCAGCAACCACGTCTCCGGCCATCGAAGCCACCGGCCTGCGCAAGGCCTACGGCACCGTCCCCGTCCTCGACTCCCTCGACCTCCGCGTCGAGCAGGGCACCGTCTTCGCCCTCCTCGGCCCCAACGGCGCCGGCAAGACCACCACCGTCCGCATCCTGGCCACCCTCACCGCACCCGACGCCGGGCACGCACGCGTGGCCGGGTACGACATCGCCGCCGAGCGGTCCCGGGTGCGCCGGGCCATCAGCCTCACCGGACAGTTCGCCGCCGTCGACGAGATGCAGACCGGCGCCGAGAACCTGCGGATGATGGCCCGGCTCTCCGGGCTCTCCCGCCCGGCCGCCGAGCGGCGCGCCGCCGAACTCCTGGAGCGCTTCGACCTCGCCGACGCCGGCCGGCGCCTCGCCAAGACGTACTCGGGAGGCATGCGCCGCCGCCTCGACCTCGCCGCCGGCCTGGTCCGCGACCCCGGCGAGACCTCGGTGATCTTCCTCGACGAGCCGACCACCGGCCTCGACCCGCGCAGCCGCAGGGAGCTGTGGGAGATCGTCCGCGCCCTCTCCGACAGCGGTACGACGGTCTTCCTCACCACCCAGTACCTGGAGGAGGCCGACCGACTCGCCGACCGCATCGCCGTCATGGACGCGGGCCGCGTCGTCGCCGAGGGCACCGCGCAGGCACTCAAGGCCCGGTACGCCGACCACCGCCTCGACCTCGTCCTGCGCGACCGGGACGCCTACCTCAGGCTCGCGGACCGGGCCGTCCACCACGAGCCCGAGACCCTCACCCTCGGCATCGCCACCGACGGCAGCGCCACCCAGGTCCGGGCCCTCCTCGACGAACTCGACCCCCGCCGCACCGACGTCGTCCGCTTCGCCCTGCGCACCGCGACCCTCGACGACGTCTTCCTCACGCTCACGGAGAAGCGGCTCACCGAGCAGCAGCCGTCGGAGCAGCAGCCCACCGCCCAGCCCACCGAGACGGAGTCCACCCATGTCTGACGCGCTCACCATGACCGGCCGCGGGCTCCGCCTCAGCCGCCGCAACCTCGACGCCGTCATCACTTCGATGCTGCTGCCGATCATGCTGATGCTGGTCTTCGTCTACTTCTTCGGCGGAGCCATCGACACCGGCACGCGCTACGTGACGTACGTCGTCCCCGGCGTCCTCATCCTCTGCTCCGGCTTCGGCTCCGCCGGCACCGCCGTCGGCGTCAGCGAGGACATGAAGGGCGGGATCATCGACCGGTTCCGCTCGCTCGACATCGGCGGTACGCCGATCCTCGCCGGCCATGTCGGCGCCAGCGTCGCCCGCAACCTCGTCGCCACCGTGCTCGTCCTCGGCGTGGCCTTCGTCATCGGCTTCCGGCCCACCGCGACCCCGCTCGGCTGGCTCGCCGCGCTCGGGCTGCTCGTCGCGTTCATCACCGCGATCTCCTGGTTCGCGGCGGCGCTCGGGCTGCTCACCCGCACCCCGGAGGCGGCGGGCGGGGTCACCTTCTTCATGATGTTCCTGCCCTACCCGAGCAGCGCGTTCGTCCCGATCGAGACCATGCCGAGCTGGCTGCACGGCTTCGCCGAGCACCAGCCCGTCACCCCGCTCATCGAGTCCATGCGCGGACTGCTGCTCGACCAGCCGGTGGGCAACACCCCCTGGATCGCGCTGGCGTGGTGCGCCGGGATCCTCACGGTGGCCGTCGCCGCGTCCGGGACGCTGTTCCGCCTCCGTACGAAGTGACCGGCAGCGGGGGCGGATCAGAACATGTCGGGGCACCACGGGCGGCGCGAGGCCCGCAGCAGCACGTCCGCGCGGGCGGCCGCGCCCGCCGTGAGCTCCTCGACCCGGCCCAGCTCACCCAGTCGTACGACGGACTCGTCACCGAGCGAGAGCGTGCCCAACTCGGCGATGTCGAGGGCGAGATCGGCGTCCTCGGTGGTACGGGACACCTCCGCGCCCTCCGGCGAGGCGTCGAGCCGGTAGCGCCCGCCGGCCAGACCGGCCTCGTCCCGCAGCTCCAGGACGAGGCTGCCGGAACCCGCGTACGTACGCCCCTCCAGGACCTTGGCGACGTCCAGGACCCTGACCCACAGCCAGTCGGAGTGGGTGACGACCCTGGCCGCGCGCGGGTCGGGCAGCAGGAGGGGGAGCACGTCGTCGGGGGCGCGGTAACCGGAGCGGACCGTCGTCACCCAGTCGACGGAGCACAGGTACCGCCACAGCGCGCGCTCGGCGGCCGGGGTGCAGGCGATCAGATCGTGGACGGTGGCCGTGTTGACCGGCTGCTTGGTGTCGTCCCACTTATCGTCGACGCGGTAGGCGGCGTAGCCCTCGACCGCGCCGGACGCGGAACGGTAGACCGCGTAGAACGGCTCGGTCCACGGCTCGACCTGGAAGCCGAGGCCGGTGCCGCGGTCCCAGCCGCGGGCGTCGCGGTTCGGGACGCCGGCCCGGACACGGGCCGTGCGGCGGTGCACCTCGGGGCCTATCTTGCGGATCTCGGCGGCGTCGGAGAGCTCGATCGTGCCGCCGTCCTCGGGCTGTCCGGTGCGGCGCGGGTCGAGCCCGGCGCGCGTCACGTCGACGGACCACTCGGTGGTCCAGGCCGCCGGGCCGAAGCCGTACCGCCCGTAGATCGGATACTCGGCGGCGATGAGCGTGGCGACCGCGTCGCCCCGCTCCTTCGCGGTGGCGAGGTCCGCCGCCATCACCCGGCTGAGCACCCCGCGCCTGCGGTGCGACGGCGAGACGGTCACCTGGCTGACGGCGTCGGCGCCGAGCGAGCCGCCGCCGACGGTGGACAGCTCCTGCGTGAAGGTACGGAAGGTCGCGACGATCCGGCCCCGGTCGAAGACCCCGAGCGTCCGGTCCAGGTCGACGTGCGGCAGCCGCCCCTGGATCTCCTCGTCGGTGACGACGGGTGGCCGGAGGAACCCGGTCTTGAGCGCACGCACCCAATCGCCGAACTCGGACTCCGCCACCGGGCGCACCTCAAGACTCATACGCCCGAGGCTATGGCGTGTACCCGACCGCCCGCACCCGAGTTTCACGGGGGCGGGCGGGTCTTACCGGGGTGCGGGGCGGCCGTGGGGTGACCGCTCACGCCAGCAGGTCGTCCACCTGGGCCTCGCCCTCGCGGTAGCGGCGGGCGATCTCCGCGCTGCAGTCGTCGGCCGTCCGCTGGAGCTCCTGCCGGCGCCGCGAGACCTGCTGCTCGTACCCGGCCAGCCGGCCCATCGCCGTGTGCAGCTCGTCGTCCGTACGCGCCCCGAGGTCGGACAGCTCGACCTCCGAGAGCATCTCCGACGCCAGCCGCCGGTACTCCTCGCTCCGCGGCGTCGACAGCGTCACGTGCCGCGCCGACGAACCCCGCCGCGACGGCGCGTCCGCGAGGATCTCCGACAGCCGGTCCAGGACCGGCGACTCCGGATCCGTAAGCCGGGACGCCGGATCCGTACGACGGGCCAGCTCGGCCCGCAGGATGTCGATACGGCCCTGCAGCATCCGCCGTACGTAGCTGAGATCCGCCTCGTCGCCCTGCGCGTCACGGCGCAGCGCGCGCAGCTCCGGCAGCCGCAGCGCCGGCATGTCCGGCTGGGAGGACCGCGCCGGCAGCGCGGGCTCGGCCGTCCGCTGCACGGGCGGACGTACGCCCACTCCGGAACCGAATCGGGCCGGCGTCTGCCCGGCGCCAGGTGCATTCATGTGAATCGTCCCCTCGACCGGTGCGGAGCCGCACCGCCTGACAGGCATGGTGCCACTCCCGCACGTGCATGTGCAGGCGCTCTGCACCCGTTCGGCCCCTATGCGCCGGTCGGTAGGTTGGACTGTATGCGTGCAGTGGTGCAGAGAGTGGACGGCGCGAGCGTCGTCGTCGCAGGCGAGACGGTCGGCGAGATCGTCGGCGAAGGGCTGTGTGTGCTGGTGGGAGTGACCCACGAGGACACTCCGGAGAAAGCGGCGCAGCTCGCCCGGAAGCTGTGGTCGGTCCGGATGCTTGAGGGTGAGAAATCCTGTTCGGACATCAATGCGCCCTTGCTGGTGATTTCTCAGTTCACCCTCTACGGGGACGCCCGCAAGGGCCGTAGGCCCACCTGGAACGCCGCCGCGCCCGGCCCGGTCGCCGAACCGCTCGTCGACGAGGTGGTGGCGCGGCTGCGGGAGCTGGGCGCGCACGTGGAGACGGGCCGGTTCGGAGCGAGCATGCGCGTCTCGCTCACGAACAACGGCCCGTTCACGGTGCTGGTGGAGGTCTGAGCGACCGGGGAGCGGCTACGGCTCGACGACGGTCTCCTGCGCGGCGGCCGTCTCGCCGGCCATCAGCTCCGCGTCGACCGGCACGTTCCGCTTCACCATCGCGAGCGCGATCGGCCCCAGCTCGTGGTGGCGGCCGGAGGTGGTGATGAAGCCGAGCTGCCGCCCGTCGGCACCGTCGGCGGCGAGCCGGATCGGGGTGCCGTGGCCCGGGAGGTGGACCTCGCTGCCGTCCAGGTGCAGGAAGACGAGTCGGCGCGGCGGCTTCCCCAGGTTGTGGACGCGCGCGACGGTCTCCTGCCCGCGGTAGCAGCCCTTCTGCAGGTGCACCGCCGTGCCGATCCAGCCCAGCTCGTGCGGGATGGTCCGGTGGTCGGTCTCGAAGCCGAGCCGCGGCCGGTGCGCCTCGATCCGCAGCGCCTCGTACGCGAGGATCCCGGCGGCCGGCCCGTGCGTACCCGCGAAGGCCTCCAGGTCCGGGCGCGGCAGGAACAGGTCGCGGCCGTGCGGGGTCTCCCGTACGACCACACCCACCGGGACCTCGGCGATGGAGCCGGCCGGGAGGTGGACGACGGCGAAGTCGTCCGTACGGTCGGCGACCTCGACCCGGTAGAAGAACTTCATCGACTCCAGATAGGCGATGAGCTCGCCCTGCGTACCGGGCTCGACGTGCGCCCAGACCGTCTCGCCGTCGTCGACGAGGTAGAGCGCGTGCTCGATGTGACCGTTGGCGGAGAGGATCAGCGCCTCGGTGGCCGCGCCGGCCGGCAGGTCGCTGACGTGCTGGGTGAGGAGCAGGTGCAGCCAGCTCAGCCGGTCGTCGCCGGTGACCGTGACGACCCCGCGGTGCGAGAGGTCGACGAAACCGTCACCCGCGGCGAGGGAGCGCTGCTCGCGGAACAGATCACCGTAGTGCGCGGCGACGCCTTCGTCGCGGCCTTCGGCGGGGACGGCGCCGGGCAGGGACAGCAGAGGGCTCTTCATGCCGTAAAGCCTACGACTGCGTACCGGCGTCCTTGTTCGAACAGTCCCGGCAGCGGCCGAAGATCGCGAAGTGCTTGAGGTCCGTGTCGAAGCCGAAGGTGTCCTTCAGCTTCCCGGTGAACTCGGCGGCGATCTCGACATCCGCCTCGATCACCTCCGTACAGTCCCGGCAGACCAGGTGCAGGTGGTGGTGCCGGTCTGCGAGGTGGTACGTCGGCGCGCCGTGCCCGAGATGGGCGTGCGAGACGAGCCCGAGCTCCTCCAGGAGCTCCAGGGTCCGGTACACGGTGGAGATGTTCACGCCGGAGGCCGTCCTGCGGACCTCGCCCAGGATGCCGTCGGGCGTCGCGTGCTCCAGCGTGTCCACCGCCTCCAGGACAAGCTGGCGCTGGGGCGTCAGCCGATAGCCACGCTGCCGCAGGTCGCTCTTCCAGTCGGTGCTCACCACGCCCCCAGTGTATGAGGGCGTGGCGCATTCCCGAGGGTTCTGCGTGAAGGCCCTACTTGAAGAAGGCGATGCCGTCGTCCGGCAGGTCGCCGAGGGAGCGGGCCATGTCGGCGACCTCCTCGGGCGTGACGACCTTCTTCAGGTGCGCCGACATGTACGGACGGAGCGGGACCTCGGGGGTCGCCTTCTCGCCCACCCACATCAGGTCGCCCTTGACGTAGCCGTAGAGCCGCTTGCCACCGCTGTAGGGCCCGGAGGCCGCGGTTCGGGCGACGGCGTCGGTCACCAGGTCGATCTGCGGCTTCTTGTCGGCCAGCTCGCCGTACCAGATCTCGACGATGCCCTGGTCGCGGACCATGACCGTCTCGACCTTGCGGTCCTTGTCGATCCGCCAGTAGCCGCTCTCGCTCTCCAGCGGACGGACCTGGTTGCCGTCGTTGTCGAGGACCCAGGAGTGCGAGTGGTACTCGATGAAGTCACGGCCGTCGTGGCTGAAGGTCACGGACTGACCGAAGTTGCACTTCTCCGCACCGGGGAAGTCGGCCACGCCCGCGCCTTCCCACGTTCCGAGGAGGAACGCGAGGGGGACGAGGTCCGGGTTGAGGTCGGACGGGATCTCGATCATGAGCAGCTCTGTCGTTCCGTAGACGTGGAGGTGGTTAGCGCTGGCCCTGGTACAGCTTCTTCACGGCCAGACCGGTGAACGCGAGCACGGCGACACAGACCAGGGCCAGGAGGACTTCGAAGAAGATGATCACGGGTGCTCCTCGGATGAGCGTGAAGGCAGAACGGGCCGGACCCCAGCTTAGTCTGCGGGGACCCGGCCCTCTCTGCGAGGTACGTCCGTGACCGTGCTCAGCCCAGGAGCTGGTTCTGCAGGGCGACGGTCTGGTGGAACGGGACCTCCAGCGCCTCGCCCTTACGGGTCTGGGTGATCACGGCCAGGGTGTCACCGGCCTGGAGGTAGGCCCAGCGGGTCTGATCGGCGTTCTGCGGCAGCTCCACGAAGGCGTACGGGACGGTGTACGGCACCCGGATCTCGCTGGGGAACTCGCCGTCGACCTGAACCCCTTCCACGCCGTCGAGCAGCGGGCCGTCGACGGCCCCGGCCTTCAGCGCGTCGTCCTTGAAGGCCTCCGCGAAGGCCACCGAGTTGAACCGGAGCAGGTGGATCCGGGTGGTCGTGCCGTCCGGCATGGTCCAGCCCCGGGCGGCGATGTGCCGCAGCGCGGACTCGGCGAGCGGCTCGGAGAGCTCGATCCGGTCGTCCTTCCGGTACTGGGACAGGAACTGGTCCACGCCGACCCAGCCGCCGTTCAGCTTCGGGTCGGGCGTGGCCCCGGCCGGGGCGGGCAGCAGGAGTTTGCGCAGGTCGGCGTAGTGGATCTCGCCGGTGTTGCCCTCGGTGAAGGGCCTCGGCGCGTCGGCCGGGAGCGCGGGGAGGCTGATCTCCGGGTACGCCCACCGCCCGTCACTCTCGGTCGCGAGACCCGGCACCTCGGTGCGCTCCATGGAGGTGATCCCGAGCGCGGTCCCGGCCCCGACACCGCCGAGCACGAGCACGGCGGCGGTCCAGCGGGCGACGGCCCAGAGGAGCGGCTTACGGGAGGGCTTGGCGGGGACGGGAGGGAGGGCGGGAGCGGTTTCCGCCTGCTCGACCGACTCGACCGGCCCGCCCGACTCGACCTGCTCGACCTGCTCGACCTGCTCGGTCGTCATACGTACTCCCCCGGGGACTTGATGTGGTCCAGTTGCTTCTTGACCAGGTCGGCGACCTCGTTCTTGCGGAACGGCTTGGAGCCGGCGACGGTGACCGTGACCGAGACCTCGGAGTCGTACGCCACGCAGGTCATCTGCTCCAGCTGCTTGGCCTTGTCCTCCTTGTCCACGTCCTCGTCCGGCGGAAGCAGGTAGCAGGCGGAGTTCTTGTGGCCGCTGATCTTCGGCCCCTTGGGGAAGTCGAAGGCGTCGAAGAGCTTCTTGGACAGCTCGAACCCCGTGCGGAGCCCCTTCTTGTCCTTCATCTGCGAGATCCGGATGTACACCACCGTGGTGTCGTCCTTCGAGGCGAAGGACCGGACCGCGACGCCCTTGAGCCCGAGCTTGTCGACGTCCTTCTCGTACTCGCGGCGCTTCTTGCCGGAGAGCCCCTTGCCCTCCTGCTTCAGCAGCGCGCGGGCCTCCTGCTCGCTCAGCTCGTCGTCGTTGCCGTACGACTCGACGTCGGGGCCGAGCACGTACCCGTCGGGCACGGGCAGGAGCAGCTTGCTCAGCGGCGTCGACGCCTTGCCGCGCCCCAGGCCCTGTTCGGCGGGGTCCTCGTCGGCCGCGGACGTCTCAAGACCCTCCCAGGCGACGGTCTCCGCGCTGCGGTCGGCGGAGTCGACGGTGACGGCGGTGTACGTGACGCCACCACCGACCGCGCCGAGGACGAGGACGGCGGGCAGGACGACGGTCAGCAGCTTGCGCGCACGGCGAGGCTTCTTGGGCTCCGCCTCGGGCTCGGTCGCGGTGTTCAGTTCCTCACTCACAAGCGCCCCAGCTGCTTCTCGGCCAGCGAACGGATGTCCTTCGCGGAGACCTTCTTGGTGTCGTTGATGAAGATCGCGACCATGACGTCGCCGCGGTGGAAGTACGCCCGGGCCTCGTACATGTCCAGGTATCCCGCCTTCCGTTGCACCGGGAAGACGTAATAGCGCCCGTTGGCGGAGCCCTTGAGCGCCTCGCCCTCGGAGCGGGCGAAGTCCTCATCGGGCATGTAGTCCATCTGCCGCTCGGCATGATCCTGCGCGCCGAGGACGTCGTTGGAGCGGAACTGGACCAGGCGGATCTCGGTCGTGCGGTACTTGCCCGTCTGCCAGGCCGTGGCGGCGACGCGGCGGATGCCTTCACTCAGCCGCTCGTTCAGCGCGTAACCCGGATTATTGAATTCCGTGGCGTAGTCGGGCACCGACACCCAGCCGTCGAAGCCGCCGAACTCCGCCTTCTTCGCCCCCGCCGGCCGCGGCAGCAGCAGCTTGCGCAGGTCGCCGTCCGTCTTGACCTTGCGGTCCTCGGAGGCGGGCAGCGCCACGGGCTTCTGCCCCTTGGGCAGCGGCTTCGGGTAGGCGAGGCCCGGCTGGTTCAGGGCGGGCAGCGGAGTCGGCTCGCGCTCGGCCTGGATGCCGTAGCCCACGGCGGTACCGCCGACGAGGCCGAGTACGGCGGCGACGGCGATCAGCCCGATCGTCCGCCCGGTGCGACGCCGACGGGGCACGACGGCGTCGACCTCTGTGCTTGCTTCCAAAGGGTCCCCCCACGAGACCTGAAGCGCGGATTCCGTTACCCGCGCACAACCCTGACCCGTGAGTAGTGCATGAGGTTGCACGGGACCGCATTACAGTTCGGTATATGGCGAAGAAGCTCGTGATCAAGGTGACCGCCGGGGCCGACGCCCCCGAACGCTGCTCCCAGGCCTTCACGGTGGCGGCCGTCGCGGTGGCGAGCGGGGTCGAGGTCTCGCTCTGGCTGACGGGCGAGTCGTCGTGGTTCGCGCTGCCGGGCCGCGCGGCCGATTTCGACCTCCCGCACGCGGCCCCGCTCCCGGACCTGATCGACTCGATCCTGGCGGCCGGCCGCATCACCCTGTGCACCCAGTGCGCGGCCCGCCGCGAGATCACGGAGAAGGACGTCCTGGACGGTGTCCGCATCGCCGGCGCCCAGGTCTTCGTCCAGGAAGCGATGACGGACGAAGCCCAGGCCCTCGTCTACTGATCTCGACGCGCCGCTCGCACTGCACGGCCCCAGGGGCCTCACAGGCTTCGAGCCGCTGCGCCGGACTCCGTCCGCCGAGTCGTCGGACCGGGCCTCCGGTCACCGCTCGCGGCGCTTCTTCCCGTCCAGCTCGTCCCACCACTCGTCCGACTGCGGATCCCCGGACGGGTCGTCCCACCAGCGGGCCAAGCTCCCGACGCGCCGCTCGCACTGCACGGCCCCAGGGGGCCTCACAGGCTTCGAGCCGCTGCGCCGGACTCCGTCCGCCGAGTCGTCGGACCGGGCCTCCGGTCACCGCTCG
>NZ_JAUPWM010000891.1:0-232 GCF_032436795.1 Streptomyces sp. P9(2023) | reverse complement strand
ATGAACATTCTCAACCCCCAATGTGAAATATGAATAACCATATTCTGCTGTATTAGCGGCCAAACAAGAAAATGAGCAAAATAAACAGCTAGCGATAGTAAGGGGTTGTCTCATGTTCCACTCCTTATGATGAGAGGCGCAGATACTACCCATTTGGCGCTAAATGCCAACGCTCGATAAACAAAAAAAATAAAATAAATTTTACGGATTTTTCTCTGATTTCCGTTCCTTG
>NZ_JAUPWM010000890.1:0-232 GCF_032436795.1 Streptomyces sp. P9(2023) | reverse complement strand
ACTTTTTTCCGGGCATCGCTTTTTGCCATCCCGTTGCCTATGCCAAAATCACCTAAAAATCCTAGGACAGTTTTTCCATCAAACTCCCCCGTGTTCTCAATTTCAGTTTGAATACCACGTGTTTTAGCAATTTCAACCTTTAGGTCATTACACGTCATGATCCCAGATTCTTCTGCTGTAACCGGAGCCGCTTGCGGGTACTGTTTTGTAGCACATGAAACTAAAAATAATG
>NZ_JAUPWM010000889.1:0-232 GCF_032436795.1 Streptomyces sp. P9(2023) | reverse complement strand
CGCGAAACGTCAGGTGGAACAACAGGCAGCCAGCGTCTTGCTGTCGCAACTGGAGGCCGGTGATGGCTGAGGATACCAACACCCGCGCGGGCTTCGTCGCGCTGATCGGGGAACCCAACGCGGGCAAATCCACGCTGTTGAACCGGATGGTCGGGGCCAAGGTCTCGATCGTAACGCATAAGGTGCAGACCACCCGCGCGCGCATCCGAGGCATCGCCATGGCGGGCGATTC
>NZ_JAUPWM010000888.1:0-232 GCF_032436795.1 Streptomyces sp. P9(2023) | reverse complement strand
TAATTAAGGCTTTATTGTACTGCTTCCAGTTGGTTGTTTTGTAACGAGGTTTAGGCATTAGGCTACGACGATTAATGGATGTAGCCGATCAGATCGTAGCTTCTTGATTTAGTTCCATCGATTTAAGCAACAAAGCCGCTCATACCTTACAGCCGGTAACTCACTATGCAATAAATCATCTAATGTTACTTTCAATCGAGGAGCGAGCCATGGGCCGTAAACCACTTTCAGA
>NZ_JAUPWM010000887.1:0-232 GCF_032436795.1 Streptomyces sp. P9(2023) | reverse complement strand
GGGCGCGGCCAGCGACCCGTCGCAGGGCGTGTGGGCGCATCTGAAGTACGAGGGCGGAGTGCACCGCGTCCAGCGCGTTCCCGCGACCGAGTCACAGGGACGCATCCACACCTCGACGACCGGGGTGCTGGTGTTCCCCGAGGTCGACGAGCCCGAAGAGATCCACATCGACGCGAACGACCTGAAGATCGACGTCTTCCGGTCGTCGGGGCCGCGGAGTCGGTCGTGTTCA
>NZ_JAUPWM010000886.1:0-232 GCF_032436795.1 Streptomyces sp. P9(2023) | reverse complement strand
CCCGAATGGCCCGCTCCAGCTCACCCCTTCTGTTGGTTGGATAGGAAGTGCCGGCACCATTTCTCGGACCGAGAGCGGAGTTGATAAATGTGCCGAGTTCCAGTTGCTGCATATGCTCCGGCCAACGCGAAACAACCTGGAGAATACGCAGGGCCAGTTCATCCGGCTCAAGCGCCAGCACGACGTCGGCCTCAGGTACGAGTTCAGCGAGGTTCATGAAGCGATTCGGGAC
>NZ_JAUPWM010000885.1:0-233 GCF_032436795.1 Streptomyces sp. P9(2023) | reverse complement strand
GACGTAATCGAGGCTGAGGGATGGGGTTGGAGATTTTGGAACCCTAACACCATCTAGACGGTACATGCGGCTAACGTGTATCGTGAAGTGACCCGCCAGTGGCTCTAGATGCTTAGGGCTGCTGGCGGGGGAAGTAGAGATTGCATTGCGATGGAAGTGGTGTGTGCAAAGTTGAACGCGGCAGCAGGCATGTTGTCGTTAGCCCATTCGAGCGGGTAGGCCCGTGGCAAGTA
>NZ_JAUPWM010000884.1:0-233 GCF_032436795.1 Streptomyces sp. P9(2023) | reverse complement strand
GTCTACCTTGATATTTTCCCAAAGCTTTCGCCTTTTCTATCCCTTGCGCCTGACGCTTTTGTCGAGTTTCATAATCATCTCTGGCCATTGCAGCGGCCAGGTCAATCATAAATTCTGTCAGCACTTTTGATATCATCGAGTTTTCAGCTATCCCATTTAAAATGGAATGCGTCATTGGCTGATCAAGAACGACGATATGAATGCCCGCATCAACTAATTGATGTTTGAGCAGC
>NZ_JAUPWM010000883.1:0-233 GCF_032436795.1 Streptomyces sp. P9(2023) | reverse complement strand
TAGGATCGAAGGTGCCGGGATAAATAACCCGAGAAATACGTTTTTGGCTCACGGTCGTGTTCTCATCTGTGAAAGCGGAGTTATCTGCCTAATAATGAATGAAAAAAAGCCAGATGTTGTTTAGCGCTGGCTTGGCAAGAGAAATCATTAATCATGCGTTGTTGTGCGCGCATCCCCATTTGTAGACGTTGTTGTGGTGCTTGATAGAGAACGCGAACTTTATCTGCAATGGC
>NZ_JAUPWM010000882.1:0-233 GCF_032436795.1 Streptomyces sp. P9(2023) | reverse complement strand
CTTACGTTTTCGGGCGCAATGAAGATCAGGGCCGCGTACCGTTCGGCAAGATGCAGGATATTATCCGGGAGGCCAACGGCCTTCTGGAAGATGCGCAGGGCAATGAGCGCATTTCGCTGCATGATAAATCGTTCTTCCTGCGCGAGACATCATCGCTCTGTCAGCTGCTCACTGGTTCGCCGGACGGTAAACACGGTCGTTCTCCAACCGTCATCGTTGGCGACGAGATCCAC
>NZ_JAUPWM010000881.1:0-233 GCF_032436795.1 Streptomyces sp. P9(2023) | reverse complement strand
CCTGTTGCAGCCGCCAGCCCCGGTCACGGATGCGGGCCGCGCCTTCGGGCGTCAGCTTGGCGCCACCGACCTGCACCACGCGCAGGCTGCGCAGATCGTGGCGGCTGTGCGGCGCGGCCTGTGCCCACAAAAGCGCCAGCGGCGGGACCAGCCCGGTGATGGTAACACGCTCGCGCTCGATCAGCGGAAAGGCGGTCAGCGGCGCGGGCGCGGGGCACATCACCACCCGCCCG
>NZ_JAUPWM010000880.1:0-233 GCF_032436795.1 Streptomyces sp. P9(2023) | reverse complement strand
CAGCCGCAGAAATGGTCAGCGGGTTAATCATCGAAACAAGAGTTGAGGCCAGCGCTCTAGCAGCCGGAACGATGCCGCCAAACATATCCTTTAGCTGCCCGCCCTGCTGGATCGCAACCAAATAGGCAGGCTGACCGCCAATCAGGCTGGTGGTAATGTCGGTAATCTGTGCAGGCACATTGCGCATAGCGGCGCTGTAGGCGCGCTGAGACACTCCAGCTTGGTTAGCTGCA
>NZ_JAUPWM010000879.1:0-233 GCF_032436795.1 Streptomyces sp. P9(2023) | reverse complement strand
GTCCGGTAGCTTCTGCTGGCCCGCATCTTTCGGAGCAGTATCTCTATACCGTGTGAGGGCAGCGTTAGTAAGCGGACCAACAATGCCATCAGGGACAAGCTTGTTTGTACGTTGGAAGGCTCTGACGGCTGCATCCGTGGTCTTACCAAAGTCACCATCAATTTCCAGATCATGCCCAGCAAGTTTGAGCATAGCCTGTAGATCACGCACACCAGCACCAACGGAACCAAGAC
>NZ_JAUPWM010000878.1:0-233 GCF_032436795.1 Streptomyces sp. P9(2023) | reverse complement strand
GTTGCTGGGCACCGAGGTGAACAAGGAGTCCGCAGTGGCGCGGTTCATGATGAACTCGATCATGCTGCCCGAGCTGGCGCTCGGCGTCGCTCTCGGCATCGGGCTGTTCCAGATCAGGTCCGGCGAGCTGTCGATCGGTCAGCTGTCGGCCTACTTCGCCACGGTCACGCTCATCACGAACCCGGTACGCATGCTGGGCAACATCCTGGGCATGGTCGTGACGACCATGCCCA